>JBASRP010000019.1:0-1745 GCA_049273905.1 Actinomycetota bacterium | reverse complement strand
GGCGTACGCGAAGACGGCCGGCTGGTCGGAGGCCGAAACGCTGCCGATCGAGCACATGTCCTGGCGCTTCTACCGGCTCGTGGCGTAGGGGAGGGCGGAGCGATGAAGAGACGCATGATCCGATCGCTCGCAGTGCTCGTCGGTTTGGTCGTCGTCCTCATGGTCCTGCCCGCCGGGGTCGCTTTCGCAGACGCCGGGTCGCACGCCTCGTGCGTGGGGCTCGAGTCCTCGGGGATCTCTCCGGTGGGAAGCTCGGATGAGTTCCCCGGCGGACGTCCGCAGCTCAATCAGGTACTGCGCGAGGCGTTCCCCGGCGTTCCGATCGGCGCGATCGTCAGCCAAGTCGCCAAGATCCACGCCGGTTCGCACGAAGGCTGCGACGAAGCGACGGAGTAGATCACGCGGAACGCGGAGCTCCCCGTTATGCGGGGAGCTCCGTCATTTCTCGGGTTCGAGCTGGCCCTTCCGCGTGAGCCACGTCACCGCGTCGAACGTTAGCCGGTGTGCCAACACGGCGGGATCCTCGGCTGCGAGACGGCGCGTCTCTTCCAGGTCCGTACGGTAGATCGAGATCCCGCGGTAGGACTCGTCCCACTGATCCTCGAACGGTCCCGCCGCGAGCATGATCCCTCGGTCCTGGAGGTCGGCGTTGAAAGCCAAATGTCGCTGCTGTATCGCGTCGAGCTCTTCGTCCGAGTACCGCGTGGCATCCGGCGGTCGGCGGAGGATGACCACCGTGTAACGGTCGAACTCCATCGGGTCTAGACCCGCGTGGCCTTGGGCGTCAGCGCTTCGCGGACGACCGCGAGGAGCTGGTCGGGCTTGAAGGGCTTGCCGACGAAGCGGACGCCCTCGCCGATCTCGCCGGGGTTCAGGATCGGTTCCGCGTAGCCGGACATGCAGACGGCCGGCAGGTTCGGGCGGGTACGGCGGAGCTTCTGGATCAGCTCGGGGCCCGACATCTGCGGCATGACGACGTCGGTGACGACGACGTCGATCGAGGTTTCGAACTCGGCGGCGTCGAGCGCTTCGAGGCCGTTCGGTGCGGCGATCACGCGATAGCCGTGCGCCGCGAGGGTGACGGTCACGAGCTCGCGCATGGACGCGTCGTCCTCGGCCACCAGGATCGTCTCGCTTCCGCCGGCCGGCCGGTCGAGCACGAGGTCGCGCGCCGGCTCGCGCGTGAGTTCCTCCTCGGAGGCCGGGAAGTGGATCGTGAACGTCGCGCCACGGCGCGGCACAGAGTCGACCCGGATCGTTCCGCCGGCCTGGCTGACGATGCCGTAGGCCGTCGCAAGACCCAGACCCGTCCCGGACCCCTTCGGCTTCGTCGTGAAGAACGGGTCGAAGGCGCGTGCCGCCACGTCGGGCGTCATGCCGAGCCCGGTGTCGCGGACCATCAAACGCACGTGCCGGCCCGGCGCGAGGCCCGGCCGGACCCGCGCCTGCGCTTCGTCGAGCAACGCCACGGCCGTCGCGATCGTCAGCGTCCCACCCTCGGGCATCGCATCGCGCGCGTTGACCGCGAGGTTGGAGAGAACCTGCTCGACCTGCGCGGGGTCCGCCTTGATCGGCGCCACGACGGGCGTCAGAGAGATGCGGAGCTCGATCGTCTCGGGGATCGTGCGCAGGATCACCTCTTCCATGCCACGCACGATCTCGTTGAGGTCGATCACGCGTGTCTGCGCCGGCTCGCGGCGGCTGAACGTCAGCAGCTGTCTCGTGAGGTTCGCTGCGCGCGTCGT
>JBASRP010000011.1:0-7676 GCA_049273905.1 Actinomycetota bacterium | reverse complement strand
GGCGTACGTGCGCGGGACGCTGCGCGCCGGCCCCGGTGCCTACGGCGGGTTGCTCACCGCTTTCTGCTTCGGCGTGCTCGCCGGCGTCGTCGGCCTGCAGCGCAACCGCGCGCAGCTCCACAAGCTCTTCCACCTCGGTGTCGCCGCGATGGGCGCCATTCTTCTGATCATGGCGCTGTTCCCGTCCACGCCGGTCGGGTTCGGCATGGGCTTCGTCTTCGGCGGCGCATTCGTGGCGACCTTCCTCGGCGGGATCACGATCCTCCAGCAGCGCGTGCACGAGTCCCTGCGCGGCCGCGCGTTCGCGCTGGCGCACTCGGGTCTGCGCGTGAGCGCCGTGACGCTCGGCGTCCTGGCCGCGTGGGGCGCGAAGATCCTGGGCTCGCAACAGCGCGTCCTCGGGACCTTCCGTCTGGACGGCACGCAAATCGTCTTCATGGCGGCAGGACTTTTCCTGCTCGTCGCGGCGACGTTCTTGCTGCGCCCGGCCACGTCGCGCGCGGCCACGCCCGCGGCCGCATAAGAACCCTCGGAAAGCCCGTCCCCGGAAACGGGACGGGGATGAACCTGATCAGGCTCACCCCCGTCGTCGGGCGTCTGACTACCTGCTTCGCCGCCCGGTGCGGTTTTCCTTCCTCTCGCGGCGCTCGGGCTGCTCGCGCCAAAACTTCCCAACTTTGACGCTCTCGGAAATGCGGCCGTACCATGCCCGCGCCCTCCCCTCCGGTCTCTTCGTTGTCGTTCACCGTTGTTACGCTGACGGACAGCGGGGTACGACGCCCGCAGAAGGTGCAGTTTGGTCACGATCAGTGAAGAGACGGAGCAGATAGAGCGGCAGATCCTCTCACCGAACGCAACGCTCGCCTCCGAGAGCAAGGGGCGGGAGCGCTCCGAGGACCGTGACTCGATCCGCACCGAGTTCCAGCGCGACCGCGACCGCATCGTCCACTGCAAAGCGTTCCGCCGCCTGAAGCACAAGACGCAGGTGTTCCTCGCGCCGGTCGGCGACCACTACCGCGTCCGACTGACGCACACGCTCGAGGTCGCGCAGGTCGCGCGGACGCTCGCGCGCGCGTTGCGGCTGAACGAGGACCTGACCGAGGCGATCGCCCTCGGGCACGACCTCGGGCACACGCCGTTCGGGCACATCGGCGAAGCCATCCTGTCGAAGGAGCTCGGGCGCAAGTTCAAGCACGCCGAGCAGAGCCTGCGGGTCGTCGAGGTCCTCGAATACGGCGGCCGCGGCCTGAACCTGACCTGGGAGACCCGCGACGGCATCCTGAACCACACGTGGTCGCAGCCCGAGCCGGCGACGCTCGAAGCGAAGGTCGTCCGTTTCGCCGACCGGATCGCCTACCTGAACCACGACCTCGACGACGGGGTTCGCGCCGGCGTGATCGGCTGGAACGACGTTCCCGACCAGATCAACCAGACGCTCGGGCGCAAGCACTCAGAGCGCATCGCGACACTCGTCCAGGGGGTGATCGATGCGAGCCGCGGGCAGGACCGCGTCGAGATGACGCCGGAGATACTCGCGGCGATGGACACCCTCCGGAAGTTCCTGTTCGAGCGCGTCTACCTCACGCCGTTGCTCGGCGACGACCGCGAGCGCGCGGAACGGATCATCCACGATCTCTTCGTGCATTACACTGCCAACGCAGGCGACCTTCCTCAGGAGTTCGCGCGCATCCCCGGCGACGTGCCGACGCGCGTCTCGGACTTCATCGCCGGGATGACCGACGGATACGCGATCCGAACTCACGCGGCGATGACCGGTGCGTCGAAACCGCCCGCGTGGGACGAGTCGAAGGACGTGGACTGAGGATGAAGGGCCGCATCCGCGACCAGGACATCGAGGAGCTGCGCAACAAAGCCTCGATCGTCGACGTCGCGTCGGAGTACATGCAGGTCAAGAAGGCGGGCTCCGGACGCTTCAAAGCGCTGTGCCCGTTCCATCAGGAGAAGACCCCGTCGTTCTCGATCGACGTCGGCAAGAACCTGTGGCACTGCTTCGGGTGCGGCAAGGGCGGCGACGTGATCGCTCTCGTGCAGGAGCTCGAGAACCTCACCTTCGTCGAGACGCTCGAGAGGCTCGCCGGCAAGGTCGGCATGCAGCTGACCTACGAAGAGCTCTCGCCGGGCCAGCGTCAGGTCGCCACCAAGAAGATGCGCTTGATCGCCGCGCACCGCGAGGCGGTCGCCTTCTTCCACGACCAGCTGATGAGCTCGCCCGACGGCAAGGCGGCGCGCGAGTACCTGAAGAAGCGTGGGCTCAGCAAGGAAACCGTCGAGGTGTTCCAGCTCGGGTGGGCGCCCGATAAGTGGGAGGAGCTCTCGCGGCACCTTCTGCGGAAGCGCTTCACCGACGCCGAACTGATCGAGGCGGACCTCGCCCGCAAGTCGGACCGCGGCGGGATCATCGACCGTTTCCGCGGCCGGATCATGTTCCCGACGTTCGACATCACCGGCGAGCCGGTCGCATTCGGCGGCCGCGTCCTGGACGAGACCAAGACGCCGAAGTACCTGAACACGTCCGAGACGCCGATCTTCTCCAAGGGCCGGATGATGTACGGCCTCAACTGGGCGAAGAAGTCGCTCACGGCCTCGGGCGCCGCGATCGTCGTCGAGGGCTACATGGACGTGATCGCCTTGCATCAAGGGGGAGTCACCGAAGCGATCGCCACAAACGGCACGGCGTTGAGCGCCGATCACTTCCGTCTGCTCGGGCGCTTCGCGCCGCGCGCCGTCGTCGCGTTCGACTCGGACAAGGCCGGAGCGGCCGCGGTCGAGCGCGCCTTCGACGCCGCGCTCGGCTCGGGGCTCGACGTCCGCGTCCTCATCGTGCCGGAAGGCAAGGACCCCGCGGACTTCGTGGCGGCGAAAGGCGGCGAGACCTTCCGGTCCGCGGCCAACGCGGCGGTTCCGATGGTCGAGTACCGCCTGCGCCGCGAGATCGACCGCTTCGACCTGTCCGACCCCGACGGCCGCGCTCGCGCCGTCCGCGCGGGGATCCCGATCATCGCGCGCATCCGCGACGAGGTGTTGCGTCGTGACTACACGGGTCGCTTGGCGGACTGGACGAAAGAAGATCCGAACGTCGTCTTCCTCGCTGCGGGCAAGGCGCTGGGCGAGTCGACCGCGCAGTCGGCGCCGACGAGCGTACGGAAGGCGAGCACGCAGGTGCGTTTGGAACGTGATCTTCTGAAGGTCGCGCTACAGTATCCTGCGGCGATCGACGAATACGTCGACGGGATCGGAGGCGAACTGTTCTCCGTCCCGGCGCATCGAGAGATCTGGACCAAGATGCTCGCCGGCGAGGAGACGACCTCCATCGTAGACCGGTGGAACGACGAAAGGACGCGGGACGCGGTGCGAGCGCTCGCTCTGGAAACGATCGAAGTCGATCTCGACAACGAAGGGCTCCCGCCCGACGCCTACGTCCGCGACATCGTCGCCCGCATGAAGGACTTCGCGCTCCGTCGGATGATCGACGAGAAGAAGCGCTATCTGCAGAAGCTGAACCCGCTCGAGAACGAGACCGAGTACCGCGAGCGGTACGCCGAGCTGATCTCCCTCGAAGGCGAGCGGCAGCGCGTCGGCGTGATGGCCGACGCCACGGCGGCCGAGTAGAGCGATGCCGCTGACCAAGGAACAGCAGCCCGACGGCGTCCGCGAACTCGTCGCGCGCGCGAAAGATCGCGGAGGGTTCCTGACGGGCGACGAGGTCGACGAGGCACTCACGAACCTCGATCTCTCACCCGAGCAGATCGAATCGATGCAGCAGGCGCTCACGGACGAAGGGATCGAGATCATCGAAGTCCCGTCGGCCGAAGAGCTCGAGACCGCGGCCGAGATGGAGGCGGAGGCCGGCGCGATCGCAGCCGAGGACGCGCTCAAGGCAACCAACGACCCGGTCCGCATGTACCTGAAGGAGATCGGCAAGGTCCCGCTGCTGACGGCCGAGGAAGAGGTCATCCTCGCGAAGAAGATCGAGGCGGGGCTTGAATCCGGCGAGCAGATCGTAGACGTACGACATGCGACGCTCGACACGTTGCGGGGGCTCTGCCACAAGGCCGCTCTCGAGGAGCCGTCGCGGGACGAGAAGAAGCTTCCGCCGGAACGGGCGACCGAGATCCTACGGCGCGTCGAGCGCGAGGGGCAGATCGCCAAGAAGAAATTGATCGAGGCGAACCTGCGCCTCGTCGTGTCGATCGCGAAACGGTACGTCGGCCGCGGGATGCTGTTCCTCGACCTGATCCAGGAGGGGAACCTCGGCCTGATCCGCGCCGTCGAGAAGTTCGACTACGACAAGGGCTTCAAGTTCTCGACCTACGCGACGTGGTGGATCCGCCAGGCGATCACGCGCGCGATCGCCGACCAGGCACGGACGATCCGCATCCCGGTGCACATGGTCGAGACGATCAACAAGCTCGTGCGCGTCCAGAGGTCGCTGCTGCAGGACCTCGGCCGCGAGCCCACCCCGGAGGAGATCGCCCACGAGATGGACATCACGCCGGACAAGGTGCGCGAGATCCAGAAAGTCGCGCAGGAGCCGGTGTCTCTCGAAACGCCTATCGGCGAGGAGGAGGACTCACACCTCGGCGACTTCATCGAGGACGCCGACGCGATCGTCCCCGTCGACGCCGCGTCGTTCATCCTCCTTCAGGAGCAGCTCGAGGCTGTGCTGCACTCGCTGTCGGGTCGCGAGAAGAAAGTGATCGAGCTGCGGTTCGGCCTGATGGATGGTCATCAGAGGACGCTCGAGGAAGTGGGCCAAGAGTTCGGCGTCACACGCGAGCGCATCCGCCAGATCGAATCGAAGACGCTGTCGAAGCTCCGCCACCCGAGCCGTTCCCAGAAGCTGCGCGACTACCTGGACGAGTGAGGCCGCCGACGTTGCGTGCCGCGGCCGCCCTCGGGGCGGCCTTGTTGTTGGCTGCGACGGCGTGCACGGAATCATCCGACTGTCGCGGAGCCAAATGTGTTGCCCCTGATGCCGCGAGCACGGACCAGACGCCGTCGACGGAAACACCCACGCCGTCGGCTCGAGCGTGGACGCGGTTCAGCGACGCGGCTCCGCCGGCACGCCAAGAGGTCGCTGCGGCTGTGGTCGGTGGGAGGGCATACGTCGTCGGGGGACTCCTCGCCGACGGCACGAGCAAGCGTGTCGAGTCCTTCGATCCACGTGACGGCACCTGGAATCTCGGTCCTGATCTTCCGATCGCGCTTCACCACGCGATGGCCGCCGAGCTCAACGGCAGCCTCGTTGTGATGGGAGGGATCGCCGGCGATCTGGGCGGCGCCGCGAGCGATCGCGTCTTCATCCTCGGCGATCCGGCGTCCGCAAGGGCACGGTGGCGCGAGGGTCCTCACTTGCGCCGTCCTCGGGGTGCCGGCGCGGCCGTCACCGTGAACGGCCGTGTGATCCTCGTGGGAGGAATCTCGTCGGGTGGTCAGGTGGCGCCGGTCGAGATCTTCGACGGCACCACCTGGCGCGACGGCGCTCGGATCCCCTCGCTCCGAGACCATCTCGCGGCCGGGACCGACGGGAAACTCGTGTACGTCGCCGGTGGTCGCCGGGCCGGCGGACACTTCGGCACCTTCGAGAGCTACGACCCCGAGATCGACCGCTGGGAGAAGCTGACGCCGATGCCGACGGCGCGCAGCGGTCTCGGCGGCGCGGTCATCGGCAGGACGTTCGTGACGGTGGGCGGGGAAGGGCCACGTATCTTCCCCGAGGTTGAGGCGTACGACATCGACGCCAAGACATGGCGGCGGTTACCGCACCTCGCCGTTCCCGTACACGGCGTCGGAGTCATCGCTGTCGGATCGAACGTCTACGCGTTCGTCGGCGGCGTTCGCGTCGGGAGCGCGCCGTCGCGTGTCGTGCAGGTTCTCAGGATCGGGTGATCGGTTAGGCCGGCATCTTGCCCGCCGCCAGGTCGATCTCGCGGTCGCCGTTGCGGTGGCGCATCTCGCCGAGTTTGTGGGCGACGCCGGACATCGCGGCCGGCATCTTCTCCGACATCTCTGCGCGGAGACGTCCTGCGGGTTCAGAGTCCCATGCCTGTTTCGTGACGCGCACGATCTGTTCGTACCGCCCGCGTCCCGCGCGGGTGCCGAGCACGTAACCGATCGCTGCTCCGAGGATCAGACCGATCCGGAAAGGTCGCATGCCGAACCACCTCCGCGGGTCACATTCCCACGAGAGGTCGTCCCTAACCAAGCGGCCCCGTTAGCCTGGGGCGATGCCCGATTCGCTCCGCCGCATACAAGACGAGGTCGTGGCCTGCGTGCGCTGCCCGCGCCTCGTGGCGTGGCGCGCGCAGGCGGCGCGTGAAGCGCCCGCGAGGTTCAAAGGGGAGACATACTGGGCCCGGCCGCTGCCCGGTTTCGGCGATCCGAACGCGCGTGTCCTCGTCGTCGGACTGGCGCCGGCGGCGCACGGCGGGAACCGCACCGGCCGCATCTTCACGGGCGACCGCTCCGGCGATTGGCTCTTCCGCGCGATGCACCGCGCCGGGTTCGCGAACCAGGCGACGAGCGCCGCGAGCGACGACGGCATGAAGCTCACCGACGCGTACATAGCCGCGGTCGTGCGCTGCGCGCCGCCGGCGAACCGCCCGACAACGGAGGAGCGTGACAACTGCATCGAGTACTTGGAGCGCGAGCTCACTTTGCTCAAGAACCTCACGGTCGCGGTCGCCCTCGGCTCGTTCGCCTGGGACGGGTTCCTGCGAGGCGCGGCGGCGCTCGGGGTGACGGCTAGGCCGAAGCCTCGCTTCGGCCATCTTGCCCGGGCCCAGGTGGGGGAGTGGACCCTTCTCGGCTCCTTCCACCCGAGCCAGCAGAATACGTTCACCGGGAAGCTCACCGAGCCGATGCTCGACGCCGTGTTCGCGGAGGCGAGCCGGCTGGCGGGGAGCGGTGTCGATCGGCCGGGGTTCCGTTCGTCGAAGAGGTGAGCGCAAGAAGTATCGTGACGCCCGGCCGACGGAGGTGGTTCATGTGGAGTACCTGCTGCTGATCTACGCGGACGAGAGCGAGATGGCGGGGGCGACCCCCGAGCAGATCGAAGGGCACGCCAGCGCGTTCGGCGCGTACGTGCGGGAGTTGGTGGACCGGGGGGTGCTCCGAGCCGGCGCGCCGCTGCAGCCGAGCTCGGTCGCAACCACGGTCAAGGTGCGCGACGGCAAGACCCTGACGACAGACGGCCCGTTCATGGAGACCAAAGAAGCGCTGGCCGGCTACTACCAGCTTGAGTGCAAGGACCTCGACGAGGCGCTCGAGCTCGCCGCCAAGATCCCCGTCGCGAAAACGGGATCGATCGAAGTGCGTCCTGTGTGGCGCGAGTTGGCGGAGATAGTCGGCAAACACGCCGGAGTTCCCCACTAGCCGCCGCCCGGTGAAACGGGAGGTGCATGGGCGAGGCCACCGCAGAGGTCGAGCGAACGTTCCGCCATTCGGCGGGGCACGCCGTCGCGTCTCTGATCCGCGTTCTCGGCGACTTCGACCTAGCCGAGGAGGCCGTCCAGGAAGCGTTCATCAGTGCCTTGGAGCGCTGGCCGCGCGACGGCGTTCCGGACAAGCCCGAGGCGTGGATCATGACCGCGGCGCGCAACAGCGCGATCGACCGGCTGCGCCGCCGCAAGAAGCTGGCCGAGAAGGTCGCGATC
>JBASRP010000001.1:0-7378 GCA_049273905.1 Actinomycetota bacterium | reverse complement strand
ATCCTGAGATGGCCGGACTCGTCCCGCGGGAACGCGCGCGCTGGGCGCGGCTCGATCACCGCCTGATCGGGTTCCCCGACGCGATCATCGTTCCTTCCGAGGGCCGCGCCGACGAGTTCGCGCGGCGTCATTCGATCGCGCGCCCGTCCGTGGTGATGAATTGCCCTCCGGCGGCGCCGCCGCCGGATCCGAACGCGAGCCCGCTCGCCGCGTTGCGCCGGGCCGGCGAAGCCCTTCTCGTGTACGCGGGCGGCTACACGCAGAACCGCGGCCTCGACAACCTCGTTCGCGCTGCCCCTCTGGTCGAGGGGGCGCGACTCGTCATGATCGGGTTCGGCGGAGCGGAAGCAGAGCTGCGGGCGCTCGTGGATCGCGAGCGCCTCGGGGACCGTGTCCTCTTCCACGAGCCCGTCGCGCACGATCAGGTCGTGTCGCTCGTCGCCGGAGCCGACATCGGGCTCGCGCCGTACCTCCCCGTCGGACTCAACAACCAGCTAGCGGCGCCTAACAAACTCTTCGAGTACCTGCACGCGGGCCTGGCCGTCGCCGGCAGCGATCTTCCCGATATCCGCCGCGTCGTCGAGACGCATCGCGTCGGGTCGGTCTTCGACGCGTCCGAACCCGCGTCGGTCGCGACGGCCGTGCGGGGGATGCTGGCGGCGCCGGATGAGCTCCGAGCGATGCGGCGGCGCGCACTCGACGCGGCGCCCCGTTACACCTGGGAAGCGCAAGCTGCGGTCCTCGTCGAGATCTACGAGAAGCTTCGATCGCGCGCGGCGTAGCGCGCGGTCACCGGACGAGCTCGTCGAGCGCTTCGCGCAGCGTGTCGGCCATCTTGACACGCCCGTTTGCGACGACGACGACGCGTTTCAGTTGCGGTATCTGGCTGCCTGCACCGCTGAGGTACAGCGGCTGAACGTACAGAAGCGCGCGGGGCAAGGGCACGATCAGGAGATCGCCGTAGATAACCTTCGAGTTCTGCTGGTTCCACAGCGACACCTGTTGTGAGACCGCAGGATCCTGGTTGATGCTCGCCTGGATCTGCTCGGGGCCGAGGACCTGTCTGGCTCGAGGGAAGTCGTACTCGTAGAGACGTCCGTACGTCGCGTCGTCGCCGTCCGCCGCCAGGTACGCGACCATGTTCTGACGGTCGCCGCCGGCGGGCGTGAACGGCCGGACGAGCGCGAACCGCTCCCCAACGCCGGGCAGGTCGACGAGCATGTAGTACGGGGGCACGACCGGGGGACCGCCGCCGCGACAGGCCGTCGCTGCGTTCACGCACACGGTCGGATCGCGCGCGACGAGCCATTCGTCCTCTTTCTGGTACAGCGTGTCTGCGTCCGTCACGTGATAATCGGCGTACATCTCGGACTGGATCCGGAGCAGACCCTGCGGGTAGCGAACGTGCCGTGCGATAGATGCCGGCATCGACGCACGGGGCTGCAACAGACCCGGGAAGATCCGTGTCCACGCCGCCAGGACGGGGTCGGCCGGATCCCACACGTACCCCCGTACCGTGCCGTCCTTCGCGTCGACGACGAACTTCACCGAGTTGCGGATGTAGTTCCCCGAGCCGGGGACGAGGCCGCCCGAGGCGGCGGAGAAGTTGGACGGTTGCGCGGACGGGTACGTGCTCGCCGTCGTATAGCCGTCGAGCAGCCAGACCAGCCGCCCATCCGCGATCGCGATGTACGGGTCGCCGTCGAGGGTGACGAACGGAGCGACGCGCGACACACGATCGTAGATCTGGCGCCGGAACATCAGACGGGACCGGTCGTTGATCGCGCCCGAGATCACGATGTTGAGGTCACGGAACCGGACCGCGAAGGCCGCGCGCCGCACGAAACTCCCGATCGAGATGCCGCCCCTGCCGTCGTAGCGCGTCGTCACGGTGCCGGCATCGGACGTGGGATGGTCGAGCTCCTGTTGATCCGAGGGGACGATCACGTACGGGATCTCTGCGTTCTCGCCGAAGTAGATCTGCGGAGTCGTCACGGATGGAGCGCCCGTTCCCGGATCCGGAGGGATGTCTTTCAAGAGGAACTCGGGCTGGCCGGGAGGCGCGACCTCTTCCACGCCGTTGGCGACGGCGCCGTACCCGTGCGTGTAGAAGAGGTGCGTGTTCACCCAGGTCTTCGCGTCGGGCGACAGGCCGTTCGGGGAGATCTCGCGCGCGCCGATCGTGAGCTCTCGCGACGTGCCGTCGATCTCATAGCGATCGACGTCGGCGGGCGAGACGAACTGGTAATAGCGCTTCACGCGCTGGAGGTTGGCGTACACGCTCCGGAGCACGTCGGGTGACCACAACCGGATGTTGTCGAGCGTGGCCTCGTCGCGCGCGACCGTCCGCGCGTCGACCGTGCCGACGCCGGGATGCGTGTGATGCTGGACCGCATCGATCCCGAACGCGGCCCGCGTCGCGACGATATTGCGTTGGATCGACGAGCGCTCGAGCGCTTGCTCATCCGGCCGCACTTTCAGACGCTGGACCGCCGCCGGATAGATGCCGCCCCCGATCGCCGACGTGAGTCCGAGGACGATGCTCGCCGCGATCGGAAGCATCCACGTTCGCACGCGGGCGTTCAGGAAGAGGAGGACCGCGGCGATGATCGCGACGATGACGAGGCCACGGAGAAGCGGCAAGCGGGCGTGGATGTCCGCATAGGTTGCCCCCGCGACGACGCCGCGCGGCGAGAACACCAAGCGGTACTCGTCGAGCCTGTACCCCCACGCCTTCAGGAGGACGAGCAGTCCGACGAGGACGGACAGATGCGCGCGTGCCTCGGCAGCGATGCGCTCGCCGCGACGCTGCGGCCGGATGCCTCCGCTCGTGTAGTGGGCGACGACCGCGGCGATGATCGTTACGACGAGCGCCGCGACGGCCCACCCGAAAACGAAACGCAGGAATGGGTACTTGAACACGTAGAAGCCAAGGTCCTTGCCGAGGACGGGGTCGGCGCGGTTGAAGGGGACCGCGTGACGCCAGAGCTGGTAGTCGCTCCAGCGGCCGGCCGCGCGCGAGCCGGCGACAAGGGCGCCGAGCGCGACGATCAGGATCGAACCGAGTTTCGCGTAGGGCTGGAGCGTGGCCCGGTAGCGGCTCAGCACCTCATCGGGGATCTGCGACGCGCGCTCCGCGGATGTGATCCTGCGCGCGATCCACACGTTCCCCACGAGGAGCACGACGAAGACGGCGCCGAAGGCAGCGGCGAGCCCGATCTTCGTCCACAGCACGGTTGAGAAGACGGTGGATGCTCCGAGCTCGTCGAACCACAGCGCCTCGGTGTACAGGCTGCTCGCGATCCCCGCGGCGACGACGACGAGCGCGACGACCACCACCGCGAGGAACACGGAGCGGCGGCGCGAACGAATCGCTGGGGGTTTGGGGTCCTCCATGCCGGCGGGTAGCGTACAACGCGCGATACGTGCGCGCCGCGAGGCTCAGGACACGGTGTCGGGCACGGTGACCATCGTCTGTGCCATGCCCGGCTGCATCTCGATCATCGGCAGGCCCTGTGCTTCGAGGTAATGCTTCACCGTGTCGTACGGCGTGCCGATCTCCTTCACGCGTCCTTTGTCGAGCCACATGCAGGTGTGACACATCGAGATGATGGCGTCCATGTTGTGCTGCACCATCACCACCGTCGTCCCTTGCGAGAACAGCTCCGTCATCTTTTCGATGCAACGCTGGCGGAAGCGCGCGTCGCCGACGACGAGGACCTCGTCCACGATGAGGATCTCGGGGTCGACGTGTACGGCGACGCTGAAACCGAGGCGCGCGCGCATGCCGCTCGAGTACGTGCGCACCGGGTTGTTGATGAAATCGGGGATGTCGGCGAAGGCGACGATCTGGTCGAGCTTCTGTTCGATCTGGCGCGGCGTCAGTCCCAGCAGTAAGCCGTTGTAGTGGATGTTCTCGATGCCCGACAGGTTCGGTTGGAATCCGGCGCCGAGCGTGATGAGGCTCGAGATCTTGCCGCGCACGCGCAGCTCGCCCTCGTCGGGAGCGTAGATCCGCGCGAGCACACGCAGCAGCGTCGATTTCCCAGACCCGTTCGATCCGATGATACCGAGCACCGTGCCTTGTTCGACGTTGAAGGTGACGTTCCGCAGCGCCCAGAAATCCGCGGCCGCAGGACGGCGCTTCACGAAGCGGACGAGACCGGCGTGGACCGTCGGGGGAGCAGCGTGACTGCGGATGCGGAACCGAAGCCCGATGTCGCGCGCGCGGATCGCGGGAACGCTCATAGTTGCTTCCCGAAATGTGGCTCGCGCCGCGAGAAGTACCAGCCGCCGGCGAACGTCGCGACGGCCCCCACGGCGGCGGTGTAGAGCAGCGTCCAGTCGGGTGACGTTCGCGTGAGAACGGCGCCCCGGTATCCCTGGAAGATCCCCGTCAATGGATTGAAGAGCATGAGCGTCCGCATCCCCGGCGGAACCGCGTCCAGCGTGTACAGCCCCGGAGAGAGATAGAACCAGAGACGGAGGATGTTGCTCATCAACCCGGGGAGGTTGCGGTAGTTCAGTCCCCAAACCGAAAGCGGGTAGCTCAGCCCAAGCATGAACAGGAACTGGACCGCGATCACGATGGGGAGCCATAGGAGGGTCCACGACGGCCCGACGCCGAGCGCGAGCATGAAGAACGGGACGACGCAGAGTCCCACTCCGAAGTGGGCCATGCCGGTGACGATCTCGGTCAGCGGCAGGAGCGCGCGCGGGAAGTACACGTCCGTGACCAGCGACGCGTTCGCACGGACCACGCCCATCGAGCCGACGAGCGCCTGCGTCAGCCACTTGAATGCCAGCAACGGCAGGAGGATCGACAGGAGCTTCGTCGGGTCGTTCGCCGCCCGGCTGGTCAGGATGTTGATGAGGACGTAGTAGACGGCCGTCATCGACAGGGGCTCGAGCAGCCACCAGCCGAACCCGACGATGTTCATCTCGTAGCTGCTCTTCAGCTCGCGGCCCGCGAGGACCTTGACGAGCGCGCGACGATGCCACACCTCGCGGATGTAGTGGAAGAACGCGACGAAGCCGCGTCCCGCTTCCACGATGAACTGATCGAAGTCCAGGAAACGGGCCCGGTGGCTCTCCTGTGCCCGGATGTGGACGACGTCGAGGTCGCGGGTGGGGATCAGCTTCACGGACGTCCCTTCGGATGATTCGCGCCTGGATTGTACCCGCCGGCGGGAGGGGTTTCTGTGCGGGAAATCGGGGTCAACCCGCGGCGATCGCGAGCAGCTTGTTCTTCTCCCGGGCCCAGTCGAACCGCCGGACCGACTCGCGCGCGTGGTCGGCCTTCGCGCGGAGACCCTTCGGATCGCCGTGCGCCCGGCGCAGTGCGCCGACGAGATCGTCCAGATCGCCCGGCCGGATGAACGTGACCTCGTCGTCCCGGAGCGCGCGGTCGAGCGCGTCGGTGCGGGAGCAGATCACCGGCAGGCCCAGGGCGCACCACTCGAGCGCCTTCGTCGAGAGCGAGTACCTCATGAAGGGATCGTTGGGATGCGCCTGCGCGCCGACCCACGACGACTGCACGATCCCCGGGATGCGGTCGAGTGGCACGGGGCCGTCGAACGACACGCGGTCGGCGATCCCGAGCTCCCGCGCAAGGTTCCGCAGCCCCGGCACGACGTCGCCGTCGCCGACGACCCGGAGGCGGAGACGCGGGATCTCGTCCTGCAGGGCGGCGACGGCCCGCACGAGCAGGTCGATCCCGAAGCGACCGGCAACGGTTCCCGTGTAAAGGACGGTCCGGTCATCCGGGTCGCGCGCGTGCGCCGGGCCCGTGTCTCCGAACACGCGCGGGTCCGGGGCGTTCATGACGACGCCGATCTTGTCCGGGTCGACGCCCGTTCGCAGAAGCAACGTCTTCATCGCGTCGTGAACCGTGACGACGTGGGTCGCGTACCGGCACGCCATACGCTCCTCGAGAAGAAGCGCGCGGACGAACCGATCGTCCGCCGGCAAGCCGTACTTGGACATGAAGAACTCCGGCATCGGGTCCCGGACGTCGAGCACGACGCGCGTATGCGCGAGCTTCGGCACCGCCGCCGAGCGCACGAGGATGTTGGGGATCGACAGCACCCACACGAGGTCGTAGCGGCGACGCGGGTACATCGTCGCCATCGCGGCCCACGCCATCGCGCCGAACGATGCGTATTCGAAGGCGTAGCGGAGCTTCGAGCCTCGCCGCCGCCGCGCGGGTAGCCGTCGGATGTGAATCGGACCGACGTGCTCGCGCCTCGGCTCGCCGTCATCGCGCGCGCACAGGACATCGACGTCCCAGCCGGCGTCGGCGAGTGCCGTCGCGAGGCGGCGCGGACGCGTATCCCGCAGGTAGTACGAGTGCGTGACGAACAACGCGCGGCTCGCCGTGCCGGCGGAGCGTGCCGCCATGTTACGGAGCCGGGGAGACGGGGACGGCGGCCAAGAGCTTCGCTTCGTCGACCTCGATCGCGCGTCCCTCACGCGCGGAGGTCAGCGCGATCTCGGCGAGGAGCACGGCCGCCAGCCCGTCGTGCAGCGAGACGCCGGGCGGCGCATCCCTACGGACGGCGGCGGCGAACGCCTCGAGCTCCGCGCGCAAAGGCTCGACGCGCGGGATCGCGAAGCGCACCATGTTCCCCTCGCTGACCCCGGAGACCACGGACAGCGGATCGAAGTTCGGATCGGCCTCGGAGTTCTCGTAGAAGGTCAGGTTCTGCTCGAGGTAGTCGACGACGAACATGCCGCGCTCGCCGGCCACCGAGAGCTCGCGGATCTTGGTCGGCGTGAGCCAGTTGATGTCCAGTAACCCGACGACGTCGTTCTCGAAGCGCAGCAGACCGATGAACAGGTCCTCGTGGGTCGAATGCAGACGCCGGGCGGTCTCGGCGTAGACGCGCGTGACCGGGGCGCCGACCGCGTGCCGCATGATGTCGAGATCGTGTGTCGCGAGGTCGATCGTGACGCCGACGTCCCGGATGCGTGCGGCCAGTGGTCCCGTCCGGCGAGACTTGATCTGGAAGATGCGGCCGAGCGGCTCCTCGCGCAGGCGGCGTTCGAGCTCGAGGACGGCCGGGTTGAAACGTTCGATGTGGCCCACCGTCGCGACGCTGCCCGTGCGCTCCGCGCACGCGATGATCCGGCGCGCGGCGGTGGCGTCGCCCGCCAGCGGCTTCTCGATGAGAACGGCCACCCCGCGTTCCATCGCCGGAACGGCGATCTCTTCGTGCCGATTCGTCGGGACCGCGATCGAGATCGCGTCGAGCTCAACGGCGCCGAGCATGGCGTCGGAGTCGGTGAAGCCCTTCAGGGTGCGGCCGCGGCTGGTCCGCTCGACGTTGCGCGCGTCGGTGTCGGCGACCGCGACGAGCTCGACGCCGGAGATCTCGCC
>JBASRP010000377.1:0-10495 GCA_049273905.1 Actinomycetota bacterium | reverse complement strand
AGGAGGACGCCGACCAGGAGCACGAACAGCGTGCGCGGCGGGAGGCTGGCGCCGCTCGGCAATCCGATCGGACGCCAGCGCGAGAACGGGAACGGGTCGGTGATCACGTACGCCTCGCGCAGGAAGGCCGCCGCCAGCGCGCCCTGGATCACGAACGCAAGCGCGACCGTCGCACCGATCCATCCCATCGCCGACCCGCGCCGGGCGAACGGCCGCAGCACACCGTGATAGAGGACGGCACCGGCGATCGCGGACACCCCAAGCGTCACGATCACGGCGAGCAGGTACCGCAAAACCGACGGGCTCGTCGCCGTGACCGGAGCGGTTCCCGACTGGATGACGATCGCCAGGAACAGCGACCCGCCGACCAGATCGCCGTGCGCGAACTGCAGCACCGACGTCAGGCGATAGACGAGGGTGAAGCCGATCGCGACGAGCCCGTACACCGCGCCGGCCGCGAGACCGGCGATGACCACCTGGATGACGAGTCCGGCCGTCACGCCGGCGGCATCCTACGGGCTCCGGCCGCCGGCGGGCGGGACCGACGGACTAGTCCGTCTGAGGGGTTTTCGCCCTGAACGGCGAGCAAACCCTATCCAGCGAGACTCTATCGCTGGATACGGCGACGGCCGTGAGTATCATCGAAACTCCGAGCGCTTTCGTCACGGGGACGTTGGGATGCATCAGCACGCGTTCGAGATCCTGGGGATCGAACCCACCACCGACGGCCGCGTCATCCGCAACGCGTTCGTCCGGCTTGCTCGCATCTATCACCCCGACCGCTTCATGGGGATGGCGGCCGACGTGCGGGCCGAAGCGGAACGGCGGATGAAAGAAGCCGTCGCCGCGTACGAAGAACTGCGGGCGATGAAGAAGACGGCGGCGGCGCCACGCTTCACTTCTCGAACGTCCAAAACCAAGAAGGATCCGTGGGAAGAAGTGCGTCGCGCGCGTGACGCCGTCATGACTCGTCGTCTGGAACAGGAACGCAGCCGCGCGCGCTGGATGCTGTGGGAAGAGCTCGAACGCCAAGCGCGCGAGCGGGCAACGTACGAGGCGCAGCAGGCCTCGATATGGATCGCCGACGACGACGGCGCGGTGCGCCTGCCCGAGCCGGATGAATCCGCCGAGCACGTTCCTTCGGCGCTCGCGCGACGCCTCGCCGACGCGCGCAACGGCAGCCCCGATTTCCTGGCGCCGCGGCGCTAACCCGAACCAGAAAACCCTACGGATCTCCACGAAATCCCTTGACGCCCGGCCAATCTTGAGCATATGATTTGAGCAGATGCTTAAGACGCAGGACGACCTCCAAGGAGGTGAGGGTCGTGGAGAACAACCAGTACGTCATCCTCATCTACGTCATCTACGCGGCGGTGGCCGTCGGCCTGACCGCGTGGCTGGCGCGGACGCTCTCGAGCAACGGCGCCGTCTTCCTCGAGGACGTGTTCAAGGACCGGCCGACGCTCGCGCGGGCGGTCAACCGCCTGCTCGTCACGGGCTTCTACATGCTGAACCTCGGCTACGCGTTCTACATCCTGCGCGCGAACGCCGGGCTCGACGCATTCCGCTCGGTGCAGTTCCTCGTCAACCGGCTCGCGCTCCTGCTCGTGTCCCTCGCGATCATCCACTTCATGAACGTCGCGGTGTTCTGGTACATCCGCGGCAACCGCGAGCAGCGCAGCTTGCCGATCCCGGTCGCGGCGCAGGTGCATATGCCGGCCCCCGCGCCCGCGACGCCGACCACGAAACCACCGTCCCTTCCCCGCCGGTGAAAGGATGAGCGGCGATGAACGCCCCGGACACGATCGATGACCTTGCCCCGACGCAGAAGCTCACGATCCTCTACGACGAGCGGTGCGCCGTGTGTCGGCGCGCGCGGGACTGGCTCCTCACCCAGCCGTGCCTCGTGGAGGTCGAGCTGATGGCGGCGGGATCGATCGAAGCGACTGAACGCTACGGTTCGTTCCCCTGGCTCGGATCGGAGCTGATCGCGGTCGACGATCAAGGACGTGCATGGGTCGGTCCGGCGGCGTTCATCGCGGCCATGTGGGCGACGCGGCGCTACCGGAGCTGGGCCTACCGGCTGTCGCGCCCCCACCTCGCGCCGCACGCCGAGCGCTTCTTCCACTGGATCTCATTGCATCGCGACCGGTGGAGCGTGTGGCTCGGCCGCACGGAGGATCTCGACTGCTCGTGGTGCGACGAAGGCCGCGTGTGGGGAGCGATCGAGCGGTGAGCGCGCGGCCGAAGAAGAAGGAGTCCCCGACGCGCGAGCGGATCGTCGAAGCGGCGATCGAGACACTGCGCGAAGAAGGGTTCGCCGGCACGACGGCACGGTCGATCGCGCAACGCGGCGACTTCAACCAAGCGCTGATCTTCTACCACTTCGGCTCGGTGCCGGCGCTACTCCTCGAAACGTTCCGCAAGACGTCCGAGGAGCAGATCGCCAAGTACCGCGCGGCCGCGGCCGAGGTGGGTTCGCTCCACGACCTCGTCGAGATCGCGCGGCGCCTGCACGTCGAGGATCATCAGACCGGAAGCGTTACCGCCGTCACGCAGCTGATGGCCGCGGCGGCCTCCGACGACGAGGTGGGCCGCGCGATCCTCGATCGGTTCGAGAGTTGGATCGGGATCGTCGAGGAAGCCCTCCGCCGCGGTCTCGCGCCACACCCGATGGGCTCTCTGGTACCGGTCCGCGAGGCCGCCTACGCGATCTCGGCGATGTTCCTCGGCATCGAGCTGATGAGCCGGCTGGATCCGGAACGCTCCGAAGCGGACCGCGTCTTCGACATGATGGCGTTGCTCGCGCAACTGGTCGAGCAGCTCACGCCGAGCCTGATCGGTTCCGAGACCGACTAAGCCTTCAGGTAGCGGTCGAGGAAGCGTACGGTCCGGCGCATCGACTCTGCCCACTGCGGGCCGAACGCGTGATGCTCGCCCTCGTAGATGTACAGCCGCGCGTCCTTGCCGGCCTGCTTCAGGGCCGCGTACGTCTCCCGACTCCACGGCAGCGGGACGCTTTCGTCGTCGGTCCCGTGGTGCATGATCAGGGGGACGCTGATCCGATCGAAGAACGTCCTTGGAGACACGTTGCGCCAGAATTCGGGGTTCTTCTCGGGCGAGCCGAATCGCGCGGCGATCCTCTGCGCGAGGACGCGACGGTCGCCCATCCGCCGGATCCAGCGGTCGAAGTTGTCGACGACGTCCGAGCTGACAGGCGCGTAGACGACCGCCGCCTTCACAAGGTCGGGCTGGACCACCAACGCATTGAATGTGACGCCGCCGCCCATCGAACGGCCGAGCATCCCGACGCGCTCTCCGTCCAGATAGGGAAGCGTCGACTCCTTCACCGCGTACACCGCGTTGATGACGTCCTCGGTGTAGCCCAGCCGCAGGTTCAGCTCGTAGTTCGGGTCGTCGTCGGACTGCGCGTGATTGCGGTAGTCGACGTGCAACACGACGTAGCCGCGCCGCGCGAGGTAGTCCTGCTCGCGCGCCAGGCCCCGGCCGGTCGTGTAGATGGCGGGGTCGATGTAGCCGTGGTTGAGGATCAGCACGGGGAACGGCCCGCGGCCGGCGGGCACGTTCATGATCCCGGAGATCCGCAGACGCCCGCTGCGGAAGCGAACCGCGTAGCGCGTGTAGGCGCTGTTGCGACCGAGCACGCTGACCGTCCGCAGGTCGCGCCCGTCGTACGTCTTCCGCATCAAAGCGGGCAGCGAGACGGGATCGACAGAAGTCGGTGGCGCGGTGGTGAGGGCCGGGGACGGGGAGGGCGTTCCCGGCGTCGTCGTAGCACGGGCGGCCGGCTTCGGATCGGCGTCGCACGCCGCGAGGGTCGCGACGAGCGAGAGCGAGGCGAGCGTGGCGGCGATCCGGCGCGCGGTCATGGGCGGTTTCATTTCCTATCATCGATACGAGCGCCCCGCCCGGGGCGTTCGATCGCCGGCTAGCGGGCGGCCCAGGCCTGGAGGAAAGCGAGCGCGACCGTGGCCGCGTTGTCCGCGGCGAGCTGCCGGTAGAAGAAGAACTGGAAGGGGAAGCCCGGCAGGTTGAGCGGGTCGCCCTGGCCGTCGGACATCGCCCGGAACGCGAGGAAGGGGATCTTGTTTTCGGCGGCCACCTTGGCGACCGCGGCCGTCTCCATGTCCTCGGCCACCCAGTCGGTCGTGGCCGGCGTCGGCATCTGGAAATAGCCGAGGAAGAAGTTGGGGTCGACGAATGGGGCGGCGCCCTCGACGAAACGCTGAACGTCGGGAGCCTGGAGCGGCGCGCGGCACGGCTGGCACCCGAACACGTCGCCCCCGCCGGGGATGCACGGGAAAGCCCGGCCGCCGAACGGATCGGCGCTCTTACCGTCCCCTCCGATGATGATCTGCGGCGCTTGCGGCATCGTGACCGTCTTCACGAGACTCGGATCGAGGCCGACGCACGCGACGTCGCCGAGAGGGGTGCGATCGGCCAGGGCGACGCCCCCGCTCTCGATGACCGAGCGCGCGACGGCGAACATCTTCGCGTCGGTCGGATAGAACGTCTTGCCATCGTCGAGCGTCCACCGCGACGGCACCGTCACGTCTCCGATGAAGGACTTCCCACCGGCCACCCCCGAGAAGACGATCCCGGTGAACGCCGTGCGCGAGCCGCAGCGGAACGTGCCGAGCGCGGTGCGCGCGGTGTCCTCCGCGTTCAGAAGTCCGATCCCCGTCAGAGCGAGGACGACCGCGTTCCCGCGCAGCGTCGCTACGTAGAACGTGTGGCCGTCGACGACCGCCGAGTCGGTGACCGTCGTTGCGAAGAGGAGCTTGTCGATCTCGCCCGGGAAGGCGGACAGGACGAGCAGGCGGCTGCCGCAGGGCGAGGGCCGGCCGGAGACCGCGGCGGTGGGTCCAGCGACCAGGGACGCGAGGACGGCGAGGGCGAGGAATCGTCTCATCGGGTGGGAGATTCGCCGCCGACTCGCTCCTTTCCTTGCGCGCCTCTGAGGTCCTCCCTGCCGCCGGTCGCTACGATGGCCTTCATGCGACGGATCGCGCTCGCTGCGCTCGCGCTGGTCGTCCTCGCCGCCTGCGACGGCGGGCCGGCCCCGCGGCAAAAAGCGACAACTCCGCCGTTCCCCGCCGCCCTGACGGCGTCGCCGTACCGGCCGACGATCGACCCGTCGCGCTTCTCGACGAAGATCGACAACCCGTACTTCCCCCTCACTCCGGGCGTCGTGCTGACGTATCGGGGGACGTCGGAGGGCGAACAAGAAGTCGATGTTGTGACGGTCACTCGCGACACCAAAGTGATCCTCGGTGTGACGTGTGTCGTCGTGCGCGACGAGGTGAAGGTGGCCGGCGAAACGACGGAGCTGACGTTCGACTGGTACGCACAGGACCGCAACGGCAACGTCTGGTACTTCGGCGAGGACTCGCGCGAGACGGAGGGCGGCAAGATCGTGAGCCGCGAAGGCTCGTGGGAAGCGGGCAAGAGCGGCGCCCAGCCGGGGATCATCATGCCGGCCACGCGGACGCTCGGGCTCGCGTACCGGCAGGAGTACTACGCGGGGCACGCGGAGGACCAGGCGAAGATCGTGTCCGTGACCGAAACCGTCAACATCGGCTACGGCTCCTTCGAACGCGTGGTCGTCACCGAAGATTCGAGCCGGCTCGACCCGAAGCTCGTCGAGCGCAAGTACTACGCCGCCGGGATCGGTCTCGTCTTCGAGAAGAACGTCAAGGGGCCGCAGGAGACGCTGGAGCTCGCGTCCTCGACGCGCCGGTGACGGCCCTCCGGGCGCGATAGTCTGCTTCCGTGACCAACGAACCCCGGAACATCCGAAACGTCGCTCTTGTCGCGCACGTCGACCACGGAAAGACGACGCTCGTGGACGCGATGCTGCGCGCGAGCGGAGTGATCCGCGCGGGGGCCCCCGCGGTCGATCGGGTCATGGATTCGGACGCACTCGAACGTGAGAAGGGCATCACCATCTTCGCCAAGGCGGCGCAGATCCCGTGGCGCGATACGACGATCAACCTCGTCGACACACCGGGCCACGCGGACTTCGGCGGAGAGGTCGAGCGCGCGCTCGCGATGGTGGACGGCGTGCTGCTGATCGTCGACGCGTCCGAGGGACCGCTCCCGCAGACGCGGTACGTGCTCGGTAAAGCCTTGCATCGCGGCCTGCCGTCGATCGTCGTGTTGAACAAGGTCGACCGGAAGGACGCGCGCACGACCGAGGTGCTGGACGAGGTCTACCAGCTCTTCTTCGACCTCGAGGCGCAGGACCATCACATCGACTTCCCGGTGATATCCGCGATCGCGCGCGAAGGGCGCGCGATGCGAGACGTGGGCATGCCGGCGGAGGACGCCACACTCGCACCGCTCCTCGACGCGATCGTCGCCTCGATCCCGCCGCCGACGGGAGACCCGGACGCGCCGCTGCAGGCCCTCGTCACGAACCTGGACGCCTCGGATTACCTCGGACGGCTCGCGATCGGGCGCGTCGTGCAGGGAACCTTGCGCGCGGAGGAGATCATCACGCAGTGCCGCGACGACGGGTCCAGTGAACGCCGGAAGCTGACCGCATTGATGGCGTTCCGCGGACTCGACCGCGATCGGGTCGACGAGATCGGCGCCGGCGATCTTTTCGTTGCGGCCGGGATGCCGGACGTCGAGATCGGCGACACGCTCGCCGACGCCGACAACCCCGTCGCTCTCGCCCGCCTGATCGTCGACGAGCCGGTGCTGCGGATGACGTTCGGCGTTTCGACGTCGCCCCTTTCGGGGCGCGAGGGACGGTTCCTCACGAGCCGGCATCTCCGCGAACGCTTGGCGCGCGAAACCCTCGGCAACGTCTCGATCCGCGTGAGCGACACAGACTCGCCCGAGGTCCAAGAAGTGGCCGGCCGCGGCGAGCTTCAGCTCGCGGTGCTGATCGAGACCATGCGGCGCGAAGGCTACGAGTTCCAGGTATCGCGGCCCGAGGTGATCACACGCGAGATCGACGGCACGCTGCACGAGCCGCTCGAGCGAGGGATCGTGGACGTTCCGTCCGACCACGTCGGAACCGTCTCGCAGGCGCTCGCGCCGCGGAAGGGGAAGGTGCTCGATATCCATCCGGGCGACGAGGGCCGCTCGATCGTCACCTTCGAAGCGCCCTCGCGCGGACTGCTCGGCTTCCGCACGCTGCTCCTGCAAGCAACGAGCGGCACCGCGCTATTGCACCTGCACGCCGCAGGCTGGATGCCGTGGGCCGGCGAGCTGCCACACCGCTCGGGAGGCGCGATGGTGGCGGACCGGAGCGGACGCGCAACAGGCTACGCGCTCGACGGACTGCAGCCACGCGGCGTCCTCCTGATCGGGCCCAACATCGAGGTCTACGAGGGCATGGTCGTCGGCGAGCACGCGCGGCCCGACGAGCTGGTCGTCAACGTGACGCGCGAGAAGCAGAAGACGAACATGCGTACACACGCGTCGGACGAGGCGATCAAGCTCGAGCCGCCGCGCGAGCTGACGGTCGAGACCGCGATCGAGTTCCTCGCCGCCGACGAGCTGGTCGAGGTGACGCCGAACTCCCTTCGTGTGCGCAAGCGCTTGCTCGACCGCAAGGTGCGTGAGCGCGCGGCGAAGGCGATAGCGCGCTAGTCGATCGCGAGGTCCGCGACGACAGCGAGGTGATCGGAGGCGACGTCCGGCAGCACGGTCGCGCGCTCCACGCGGATCCCGTCCGACACGAACACGTAGTCGATGCGCGCCTTCGGTTCCTGCGCGGTGAACGTGAGCCCGTCGCCCGCGCCCGCCTCCGCGAAGGCGTCTCGGAAGCGCGACGTGATGACCGTGAGAGCCAATCCTCCCGGCCTCTCGTTCATGTCCCCCGCGACGACGGCGCGTTGTGCCGAAGCGAGGGCAGCGACCAGCTCGCCGGCTTGTGCGACACGTTCATCCGCTTCGAGCCCTAGGTGCACGGCTGCGACGACGAGGCCGCCGGGGAGCGTGACTCTCACCATCCCTCGGGGTTCGCGCGACGAGACGGAGAAGAGGGCCGATCGGACCTCGGTCGGCCGCCCCTTCGTAAGGAGGGCATTGCCGAACCGACGCCAGCGAAGGGTCGCGCCGAAGGTAACGTTCATCTGCGCGATGCGTCCGATCTCGCGCGCTTGGAAACGCTGCACTTCGTTCAGCGCGGCGACGTCGGGCGCCGCACGTTGGATCACGTCCGCGACCGTCTCGACGCCGACGCGGCAGCTCTGCACGTTGTAAGCGAGGACGCGCACCGGCGGGAGCATACCCAGCTGTTGCTCGCCCTCAGTCTGCTAGTCTTCGCTTCGGAGCGCCGGGAAGCCTGGTCGGCAAACGGCGCTTTTCGTCGTTCTTAGGCCAACTTGGCCTGCCTGGGGAGCGGACTGTGTCGGACGAAACCTCGTTTTCGAGCGAGACCATCGAGGTGCGTCCTCCGTGGGCACGATCGCCGCGCCGCGTTCCGAGGCTGATCGTCCGGCCGCTTCAACAGTTCCTTCAGACTGAGGCCTCGAGCGGGGTCCTCTTGCTCGCGGCGTCGGCCGCAGCGCTGATCTGGGCGAACGTCTCCACGACCTCGTATCTGACTGCATGGCATACACAGGTGACGGTTGGGGTTGGCCGTTGGGCGATATCCCAGGATCTTCGCCACTGGATCAACGACGGGGCGATGGCGCTCTTCTTCCTGGTCGTAGGGCTCGAGATCAAGAGAGAGCTTGTCTCCGGGGAACTGCGGGATAGACGCGCCGCCGCTCTCCCGGCGATCGCTGCTGTGGGTGGGATGGTCGTCCCGGCTCTGCTTTATCTGGCGATCACGCTCGGTGGGGCGGGATCGCGCGGATGGGGGATCCCCATGGCCACAGACATCGCGTTCGCAGCGGGAATCTTGGGTGTGGCGGGGCGAGGCCTTCCCTCCGGCTTGAGGCTCTTCCTTCTCACGCTGGCCATCGTCGACGACATCGGAGCGATCCTCGTCATCGCCATCTTCTATTCAGGTTCGATCACACTGCCGCCGCTGGTTGCGGCCCTCGTGCTTCTCGGGATCATCGCTTTGCTGCGCCGTGTGGACGTCCGATCCGGTGCCTTGTATCTCGTCTTGGGGATCGGAGTGTGGATCGCCGTCCTCGAGTCGGGGGTTCACGCCACGATCGCCGGAGTGGCACTCGCCTTCGTCATCCCGGCGGTTGCGTTCCAGAGACCGCGTGCGGTCAGCGAAGAAGCGCGTCGTGTCGCCGACCTAACCGCCGATGATCCGACGCCGCCAGATGTCGACGCCCCGCACTGGCTTCATCTCGCGGGCCTCTCGCGGGAAGCGGTGTCGCCTCTGACGCGCCTCCAGCATGCGCTGCACCCGTGGACCAGTTACGCGATCGTTCCTCTCTTCGCCCTCGCGAACGCGGGTGTACGCATCCGCGGCGATAGCCTCGACAGCTCTGTATCCCTGCGCATCGCCGCTGGCGTCGTCGTGGGCCTGGTCGCCGGCAAGATCCTCGGGATCACGTTCGGCGCGCTCGCCGCGACGCGACTCGGCTTGGGCCGATGGCCGCCTGGGGTGGACCGGACGCAGACGATCGGCGCGGCCGCCGTCGGCGGCGTCGGTTTCACCGTCTCGCTCTTCATAGCCGGTCTCGCATTCGAGGACGGGACACTTCTCGACGCGGCGAAGCTCGGCATCCTCGTCGGGTCTCTGATCTCGGGGGTCGTCGGCAGCGTGGTGCTGGCGCGCGCTCGCCGGAGCGCTCGTCCCGGTTAGGCGCCGCGTTTCGCGGCCGACAGAACGACCGGCTCGGCGACACCCTTCAGGGGGAAGGGCCCGAGTTCCTCGAAGGCGACCGATCCTCCTTCGCAGATGGCGACGACCTCGCGCGTCACCACGACCTGGCGCGGGCTGGCTTTGTCCATCACCCGGGCGGCGATGTTGACCGTCCGCCCGAAGCAATCGCCTTCGCGGAACACGACCGGCCCGGATGCGATCCCGACGCGTGCCGGCGGCAATGCCGCGGCGTCGACACGGTCGACGAGGTCGAGCCCGGCGAGCACCGCCGCTCCGGGCTTCGAGAAGTAGAACATCGCGCCGTCGCCGAGGAGCTTGATCACGCGGCCGCCGTGCTCCTGCGCGACCTCCTGCACAGTGGCGGCGAAGGTCGTCGCCCGCTCCGCCGCGGCCTCGTCACCCAACCTCTCGGTGAGCGCCGTGTAGCCGGAGAGGTCGGTGAACAGCATCGCCGGCGGCGACGCGGCGCGGGCCGGCGCTCCGCCGGCCTGTTCGATGGCGGCCTCGACGTACTCGACGACGAGTTGCGTGATGTGGTGCTCGAGCTGGCGCTGCACGAGCCATGCGAACTGCCTCTGGAGAGCCGCCGTCGCCGCCGCCGAGAACGCGCCGGTCGTGTCCATCACCTGCTGCAGGACGGTGTCGGACCCGAGCATGGGCGCGTCGACGTGCGTGCGGAACGAGTCGAACGAGAAGTCGGCGATCCGCCGCGCCGTCTCCCCG
>JBASRP010000376.1:0-1887 GCA_049273905.1 Actinomycetota bacterium | reverse complement strand
GCTCTGCAGGAAGCCTTTGCCCCCGCCGCGCCGGCTGAGGATCAAGTGCTTTTCCAGGTTCCCGTGACCAAACGGGTGCAGCTGCCAATCGGTGGCAGATTTTCACGCGGCTACGCCAAATTGCTGCTCCCAGAGGCGATCGTAGGTTCCGTTCTGGATGGCAGCACGCAGACGGAGAACGTTTTCCGCGCCGGCGTACTTCCAGTTGCGCATGCCGGCCAGCTTGCAACGAGCCCCGACCAAGGTTTTGCATTGTGCTTCGACTTCGCCACTGCCAATCGGTAAGCCCATTTCTCGATAGCGTGGATAGTCCACGCGCGTCTGGTTGTTGTGCAGGTATGTTTGTAGTTCCTGCAAGCCCGCGCGTTTGGCAGCCGAGCGAACCCGCGCTAACTCCTTGCTGACCAGCGCCAAGGCGGTGGCCACTTGCCCTTCCCACAACGCAGTCTTGCAAGCCTTGGCCCAGTCCGCGCCTTGAGCACTCCCTTCGCCAAACACGATCCGGGCCGCCTTGTGTACGTGCTCCGACAGGTGATACCAGTCCAAAATCTGAACGGCACTGGGGAAGTATTGCTCGGCAATGTTCCATAACCAGTGAGCGCCATCGGCGATGAAAGCACGCAACCGCGCGTTTTGCCAACCGACGCTACGCGCCAACAACAGCAACACCCAGGCGATTTGGCCCACTCCCAGAAAGCGGGCGCGGCTCTGCCGGGCCAGTGGCTTGTCTTGGGCGTCGTAGGCGGTAGCCGTCGCCACCCGAATCTCGTGCCAGTCTCCTTCGGTGTGCACCGTCGTGCCATCAGCGAATACGCAGGCTTTGTCGGGGGTCAAGTTGCTCTCCGGCAACGGCTGCTGCCGGTCCATGATCCTTTGGCGTTCGTCATCTTCCTGTTCGTTGACGCGCTGGCCGGCCACTTCGGCGATATCGGTCATGGTTTGCTTGGCCAAGCGCACCGGATAATCGGCCCGCAGGTTGTCGCGGGCTTGGCCAAACGACAACTGGGCACACAACCGACTCACCACCTTGGCCAGACGTGGCGTCACCGCATGCCCCTGGAAACGCAGGCTAGCGTCGTGCGGATAGCATTCGCTGCCACACGTCTGGCAACGGTAGCGGGGCCGCCGGCAACGGATATCGCCAATGGTCGTGACCAAGCCAATCGGCTTGAGTCCCTTGTGCCGCATGGGCATGCCACACTTCGCGCAGCAGGGCCGCTCGATTGTGCGTTGGGCAACCTCCCCCCAACCTTGCAGCAGTGACCGCGCCGTCTGCAAACCACCGTCGCGGAGTTGCTGCTCGGCCTGAGACAGCGCCGTCAATTCCTCCGGCAACGAGTCAATCAGCTCTTCAAGCTGGGGAACGATCTCTCGATGCAGCTTTTCACGCAAGGCCTGCTTGACGGTCTGGGCCAGATATGCTGTACTCATGGGGTGAACTCCGAATGGTGCCTGTGGGAGCGAAGCAGCTCACGACTGCTTCCCGCTGGCACCTTTCTTATGAATCAACCCCATCAACAGCTGCGCCACTTGCCACCGAAAAATAGCCGCACCCCATACCAGTTCGTCCGGATTCAGCTCCGGCGCATATGCCGGCAACCGCTCGGTTTGAATCTCAGGATGCTCGGCCAGAAACTCGCGCACCAGCCGCGAACGATCGTGCAGCGGACTGCCGTCCCACAGCACCGTCAGGGGACCGCCCACCTGAGCCTTCAAACGCCGCAAATAGGCGACCACGTCCTCGGCGTGAACGTTAGTGTTATCGGGCAGCAGGTTGAAATGCAAATTCAAGCGTCGGTTCTTGGGACTGACCGCGATGCTGCTGATGGCCGAGATGCAGTCGCGCCGATCCCAGCTATCCAGCACTGGTGTCTGGCCCTGCGGTGC
>JBASRP010000502.1:0-1764 GCA_049273905.1 Actinomycetota bacterium | reverse complement strand
TCTCGAGTTTGCCGGGGCCGCTGTTCCAAGTGGTGTTGGAGAAGCGCAGCACGTTGTGCGTCACGGTGGCTTCGCTCGCGTCGACGTCGGCTTTGTCGAAGCGAAGGTCGCGCGGGGCGAGCGTCTTCAAGTTCGGGTACAGCGGCGTGGCCGCATGGGCGGGCACGGCGGACAACGCGAGAAGGAGCGTCGCGAGCAGGAGCAAGGCGAGTGATCCGGGCTTCCTTGCAGCGACGCTTATCCGGAAACCGGAGGGCATCAAAGGAACGTTACAGCTATGGGCAGGAACGTCTCGCTCAGCAATTCGTCTAGAAAGGAGCGAGAGGCTAAAGCTCAAACTTTGTGCCGCTGCAAGAGCTTCTTGCCGATTACCATGCGCTGGATCTCGGAGGTTCCCTCGCCGATCAGGAGCAGCGGCGCGTCGCGGTAGAGGCGCTCGATCTCGTACTCCTTCGAGTAGCCGTAGCCGCCGTGGATGCGGAAGCACTCCTCGACGCACTCCTTGCCGGTCTCCGAGGCGAACAGCTTGGCCATCCCGGCCTCGAGGTCGGAGCGCTCTCCGGCATCCTTCATCCGAGCCGCCTTGCGGGTGAGGAGGCGGGCGGCCTCGACCTTGGTCGCCATGTCGGCGAGCTTGAACTGGATCGCCTGGTGCTGGGCGATCGGCTTGCCGAAGGCCTTGCGCTCCTGGCTGTAACGCAGCGCCAACTCCAGCGCCCGCTGGGCGATGCCGACGCCGCGGGCGGCGACGTTGACGCGGCCCACCTCGAGCGCGTCCATCATCTGCACGAAGCCCTGGCCGACCCCGGCCTCCTCGCCGCCGAGCACCCGCTCGGGCGGGCAGCGGTAGCCGTCGTACACGAGCTCGGTCGACTCGACTCCCTTGTATCCCATCTTCTTGATCTTGGGCGGGACGTTGAGGCCCTTGAAGTCGCCGGAGTTCTCTTCGGCCCAGGGCTCCTTCTCGGTGATGAAGCAGGTCATCCCCTTGTACGGGGGGTCGGCCTTCGTGTCGGTCTTCATCAGCACGAAGACCACGCTCGAGCCGAGCCCGTTGGTGACCCACATCTTCTGGCCGTTCAGCTCCCAGGCGCCGTCGTCGCCCTTCTTCGCGGTCGCCTTGATCCCCTGCACGTCGGAGCCGACCTCGGGCTCCGAGAGCGAGAAGGCGGCGCGGATCTCGCCGGTCGCCATCTTCGGCAGGAAGTAGTCCTTCTGCTCGTCGGTGCCGAACTTCATCAGCAGGTAGGAGCCGATGAAGTGGGTGTTGACGACGCCGGATATCGAGATCCATCCGCGCGAGAGCTCCTCGACGATCATCGCGTAGGTCGTCAGGTCGAGCCCCATCCCGCCGTACTCCTCGGGGATCGTCACCCCGAACAGGCCGAGTTCCTTCATCTGCTCGACGATCGGCTCGGGAAACTTGTCCTCGTGGTCATATTCCTCGGCCACCGGGATGATCTCGTTGTCGGCGAACTGGCGCACCATCTCGGTGATCGCCTTCTGCTCGTCGGTCTTCTCGTAGTAGGCGGCTTCGGCTACGGCCATCGAGGCGAACAATAGCTGCGCCCTTTCGGACGCCGCGGCTGCGGGATACTGGCCGCGTGACGTCGAACGTGGAGCTGCTTACCCCGCTGCTGGAGGCGTTTCCGGCGGAAGGATTCGAACTCACGCGCGACGATCCCGACTCGACCGCGCGGATCAGGGCCGTGCTCGACCAAATCGCGGATCCCGACTTCGTCTGCGTGATGGCCGGCCCCGATC
>JBASRP010000497.1:0-29728 GCA_049273905.1 Actinomycetota bacterium | reverse complement strand
TCGCCATGCCGACGATGTCGACGAGGCCGTGGATCCGTCCGAGCGACTTCTTCGCTTCTTTGATCGTCCGCTCGACGTCACCGCGGTCGCGCGCGTCGGCGACCCAGGGCGTGCCCTTCACTTCGTCGGCGATCTCTTTCGCCAGCTCCTGCTGGTTGTCGATCAGGAAGAGCTTCGCGCCGGCCTGCGCGAGCGCGTGCGATGTCTGCCGCCCTATCCCCTGTCCGGCGCCGACGACGACGAAGCCACGCCCGTCGAGCCGACCGAGGTCCTTGTAGGACGGGACTTGGGTGTCGTCGGTACTGGTCACGCTTTCGCGACGACCTTCGCTTGCGCCTCGATGCCGTGCCGCTCGAGCTCGGGGATCAGCTTCGTCCCGCACAGCTCGATCGAACGCATGATGGCGTCGTGCTTCAGGTAGCCGAACTGCGAGTAGCAGATCAGCTGGTCGACGCCGAGCTCCGCGTACTTGATCATCTTCTCGAGGCACTGATCGGGGTCGCCGACGATGATCATGTCGCCTTCGTGGAACGTCTTCGGGTCGAGGTCGCCGGTCGCGTGCTTACGCAGCAGCGGGAAGATCTGGTCCTTCTCCTCTTGCGAGAAGTGCGGGAACTCCCACTCGAGCGTGAACTCGGCGAGGTTCTTGTACCACCACCAGACGCTGTCCCAGATGCCGTTCTCCTCGCACTGCGCGAAGGTGTCGGCGCAGTGGACGAGCGTGTACGCGGCGACGCGGTTGTTCTGGATGCGCGTGAGCGGCTTCGCCGTCTTCTGCGCTTCGCGGTAGTCGCGGATGTGCTCGGCCATCTTCGAGATCGGCTGCATGATCGCGAAGCTGAGAAGCCCGAGACCGAGCTGTCCGGCGACGGCGCTGCTGCCTTGGGACGTGGCGGCCATCCACGCCGGCGGGTGCGGATCCTGCACCGGCTTCGGCGTGACCATGCGGCGCGGGAACTCGAAGCGCGGCGAGTGGTACTCGAAGTACTCGCTCTCCCACATACCGCAGACGATCTCAATCGCTTCCTTCCAGTCGTCGCGGCTCTTCTCGCGATCGACGCCGAAGGCGATCTGCTCCATCGGCGTCGAGCGACCGGTCCCCCACTCGACGCGCCCGCCGCTCAGAACGTCGACCGTTGCGACCTTCTCTGCGACGCGCGCCGGGTTGATGAAGCCGAACGGCATCAACACGACGCCGAAGCCGAGGCGGATGTTCTCCGTGGCTTGACTGAGTGCGCCCAGAACGACCTCGCTCGACGGCGAGTGCGAGCGGCCCTCGCGGAAGTGGTGCTCGACGCACCAAACGGTCTGGAACCCCAAGCGGTCACCGAGCTTTATCTGCTCGAAGGCTTCGCGGTAGGCCCTTTGCTCGGCCTCGCGCTGTCCGTACGGATGGGGCTTCCCCCACGGCTTGGGGACGTCGATCTCGTACAGAAGGTCGAGCTTCATGGCCCCTCCTCTGGTGTTTTCGCCCTAGCAAACGGCTGGTACGCCTAGCGAACGCATTCTCCCGGAGGTCCGGAGGGGGTGTCAAGCCGGCAGGAACCGGGCACGGAACTGGTATGCCGAAGCCGGATCGAGGAGGGTGGAAGACCGACTCGCGTGGCCACAAGTGGCGCGGGCCGGGCGGCTGCCCCATCTGATGGAAGGGCAACCGGCCCGGGAGGCCGGCCCGCAAACCGAAACGTCGCGTGCGAACGCAGGGGTCTGGAGGCCAGAGCAATGAGTGAGCTTTACGGCATCGCTCGGTTCAAGATCCACGAGGGCAAGCTCGAGGAATTCAAGCGCTTGTCTGCTCAAAGCATGGAGATCGTGCGGACGAAGGACACTGGAACGCTGCAGTACGACACCTACTTCAACGACGACCAGTCCGAGTGCGTCGTCATCGAGCGGTACAGGGACTCCGAGGCGGCCATGGAGCACAACGCGAACATGGGCGACCTGATGGAGCCGATCCTTGCGACGGTTTCCGTGGTTCACGGCGAACTCCTCGGTGAGCCGAGCGCAGAGCTCAGAGCGAAGTTGGCCGGCATGGAGGTCCCGGTTCTCTTCACGCCGTTCCAGTCGATGTAGCCACCGCCTGCGTGGTAGCGTGCCGCCGCGATGACGACCCCTCTCGCGGTGACGTGTCCGATGGCCGGCTGCACGTCGCGCGAGAGCGTCGAGCTGGCGAAGCGCTCGGGCGACTGGGGCTATAAGGCCGCGTGGAGCTCGGAGGTCGACGGCCCCGACGCGTTCACGATCCTCGGCGCGCTCGCCGTCACGACGTCGTTCGATCTCGGCGTCGCGGTGCTTCCGGTACAGACCCGCAGCGCGTTCATCATCGGGATGTCGGCGGTGTCGATGGCGCAACTCTCGGAAGGCCGCTTCGCGCTCGGCGTCGGAGCGTCGTCCGAAGTACTGGTGTCGCGCTTCGGCGGCCGGTCGTTCGCGAAGCCGCTCTCGCATCTGCGCGAAGCGGTGGAGGCCCTTCGCCCGATCCTGCGCGGCGAACGGTCCACACTCGACGGCGCCTTCGTGAAGATCGGTGGCTACAAGACGCCGACGCCGCCGCCCGCACCGGTCCCGCTGTACCTCGGATCTCTGAACCCAAAGTCGTTGCGGATGGCCGGCGAGCTCGCCGATGGGCTGTGCATCAACCAGATCGCGCCGCATCACGTTCCGGCGATGCTCGATGAGGTGCGCGCCGGCGCGAAGGAGGCCGGACGCGAGCTCCCGTCCGACTTCCCTGTGGTCGCGCGGCTCTTCTGCCTCGTGACCGACGACGCCGCCGCGGCGCGCACGATCCTCAAGATGGTCTTCGCGCCATACGTCGCGACGTCCGTCTACAACAAGTTCTACCGGTGGATGGGCTACGAGGAAGAGGCCGAGGCGATCGCGAAAGCGGCGGCCGCGAAGGATCGCGACGGCATGGCGAAAGCGTTCAGCGACCGCGTCGCGCAGGACCTCTTCGTCGTCGGCACGGCCGACGAGGTCGTCGCGCGGCTGCGCGAATACGTCGACGCGGGCGTGACGGTTCCGGTCATCGCGCCGCTGGCGCCCGGCGCGGAAGGCGCGGCGGCGACCCTGCAAGCGATCGGCGAGCGCTGGTGATCCGCGCTCGCCGTCGTTAGAACAAGTCTCTCTCGCCGATCAGCCGCCGGGTAACTCCTGCAGGTCAACCACGCTCACGCCGAATATCTTGACGCCTCCGGTGCCGACATGGGTGTTCGTGCTGCCGTCGAACGGCCCCAACGACGAATCCTGCGGGTCGGGATCGGCGTAGACGTTCAGACCGGGCCGCGAGTAGAAGTCCTGCTGCTGGTTGTGGACGTCCCGCACACAATTGTGTTCGTTGTCGTAGCTGCAGTAGTCGTCGGTGTCCTTGTAGTCATCCGCGGTCGCATCGTCGAGATACACGCGGCCGTCTTGCGAGCCGTCGTAGACCCGGCGCTCGCCGGTTCCGCCGTTGAAACAGATCCCGTCCACGCACGCGCCGAAGCCCGCGTACAGCGTGCGGAAGAAGTTGTCGAAGTTGCCCACGTCGAAGTTGGCGGCCGGGTCATCCGTGTTCGGCGCCGCGTCGAACCGGATCGCGCCGCCGTCGGAGGGACCGTTCGCGAGATCCTTGTTGTCGTAACAGGTGACTCCGTCCGCCTCGCAGTTCCGTTCGGGGATGCCGTCGTGCTCGCCGCTCTCGAGGTTGTCGTCCGCCCCGAAGAAGAAGTGCAGCTCCTTCGGGAGCTCCCGGCTGATGTAGTCGAAGTTGTCGGGGTTCTGCTTCTCGACCTCGAGCTCAGGCTGGTTGTGGTCGTCGGAGAGCGGACCGTCTTCACCCGGTCCGAAGAAGAGGAGATCGAAGGGGACCGGCTGTGTAATCCCCGTCCCGTAGTGGACCTGGAGGATCTCCTGACCCGGCGAACCGAGGTAGGCCGTGCCGTGGTGCGGGTTGTGACCGCCGGCAAAGCCGTCCGGGCCCGGCTCTTCGTGGTCGAGCCCGATCCGAACGACGTTCGGGTTGGCGTCCGTGCCCGCGGTGATACGGAACGCCTGGCACTCGTCGGGGTTCGCGTTGGGGTCGTGCACGCCGTCGGGATCGTGGACAGGATCGAAGGCGTTCCCTTCTTCCTTGCAGCCCATGTCATGGGCGTCATAGTTCCCGTCGCTCATGGCGAACGCCGCGCTCGCCGGCAAGACCAGGAACGCGGCAACCAACAGCAACTTTCGAAGCGTCATGTGAGTCCTCCCCAGAATCGCACACTCCCCAGATCCCTAGAGTTCTCGTGGCCCAGGACGATGTCCTGCCCGAAATGTCCTCTAATTGGGGAGGGCCGCAGGGCGGAGCCCTTCGGAGATCGGGCTGCGGATCAGGTCTTGCGGCCGGTCACCGCGGCGAACAGGATCCGCGCCAGGCTCACGCGCATGTCGGTCATGCGGATGCCCCAGAATTCGAAGCCGTAGCTGTGCTGCGCGACGTGCGCGAGCATCGAAACGAGGGTCGCCGCGTGCGCCATCGGTTCGGTGTCCTTCGGGTGACCGCCCGCGGTGCGGACGTCCTCGATGACGTCGCGCAGACCGACCGTGATCGCGTTCAGCAGATGCGTACGCGCGCTCTGGAAGCGAAGGTCGCCCTCGGCCGTCGCGAGATCGACGACTTTCAGGATCGCGCGGTGGCGTTCCCAGAGCGCGAGGAACGAGTCGACGATCGCCTCGGCGGCGGCGTAACCGTTCTTGCCCTTCCAGTCGGCGTCGCGGATCAACGCGGTCAGGTCTTTGCCGTTGGACGCCATCTCCTCCGCGAGCACGAGCACCGCCGCTTCCACGTCGGTGAAGTACTGATAGAAGGTCGCAGGCGAGCAGCTCGCGCAGCGCGCGATGTCCATGACGGTCAGGTCCCGGTACGACGACTTCTCGAGCAGCTCGGACGTGCACCTGAGGAGCTTCTCGCGGGTCGCGCGTCCGCGGCGGCCCGGCGTGCGGCCGTCCACCGCGCGCACCTCTTCTTCGACGACCTGGTCCGGATCCATCAATGGCCCCACGCGGCGACGACCTCGTCGGTCGTGACGACCGTGGCGAGGAGCGACAGCGTGTTCTCGATCACGGCGTTCGCGTAGTCCTCGGGGATCCCGGCGACGGCGTCGCGCGGGAGGACGAACTGATAGCCCAGGTTGATCGCGTCCATCACGAAGTTCGTCATGCCGACGTTCACCGACACGCCGATGCCGACGATCGTCGTGATCCCCATGTTGCGCAGGACCGGATCGAGGTCCGTGCCGCCCATCGGGCCCACGCCGTGCAAGCGCGACAGCACGACGTCGGAGTCTTCCTCGCCGATCTCGGGGACGACCTTCACCGCGTCCGAGCCCGGCGTGATCTTCGCGCCGGCCTTGCGCGCCGCGCCGAAGATGCGCGCGTTGCTGTTCGATCCGAGTCCGTCCTCGCGCCGCATCGCGACGCAGTGCACGACCGGAACGCTCGCCGCGCGCGCCGCCTTCGACAACCGCGCGGCGTTGGGAAGCATCTCCCGGCGCGCGATCTCGGCGAGTGCCGGAAACACCGCCTCCTCGCCCAGCACGCCGCGCTGGCACTCCTGCGTGACCAGCGCGGTATGCGCCGGATCGACCAGGGAAACGAGGTCCACGGGCATGCGCGGATTGTATCTGACGGGTCGTCAGATTTGGCCGGGAGGCCGTCGTTTAGGGCCGGATCCGCGGCAGAACCTGATCACGGAATAGGTGCAAGCTCTCCCAGCCGAGATCGGCCGGCATCCCGCACAGCAAGGGGTGCAGCACGACCGCGCCGCCCGGCGACAGCTCCTCGGCCATGGCGACGCACTCGTCGGGCGTGACGACGCGGTAGATGCCTTCCGCGCGCAGCGCGTCGACGTCGGGCGCCGATGTGAGGACTTCGGCGCGCGTGCCTTCCTGCCACGAGCGGTAGGTGTCGGCGTCGTACCACGCGTAGCGCGCGATCTGGTCCCAGGCCTTGTCGGGATCCTCGGTGACGTGCACGAAGCCGGGGCCTTTCGGCATCACGCAGAAACCGTTCTCGAAGCCGATCGTGCGGCACTCGTCCTCGTACGCGTCCTTCAGCGCCGGATCGCCGATGCCGGGGAAGAACGGGAGCTTCATGCGCGCCGCCCGGCGTGCCGCGAGCGGTCCCGATCCGCCGCCCATGATCAACGGGTGCGGCTTCGTCTTCGGCGTCGGCCGCACTTGGATGGTGCGGCCCTGCCATTCGAACGGCTCGCCGGTCCACGCCTTGCGCATGACCTCGACGTACTCCTCGAGCATGCGGCCGCGGTCCTTGTAGGTCACGCCGGCCATCTCGAACTCGCTTCGCTTGTAGCCGCTGCCGGCGACGAACGACACGCGCCCGTTCGACGCGAGGTCGAGCACGGCGATCTGCTCGGCGAGCCGGATGGGGTCGTGCAGCGGCAGCAGCGCAGCGGCGATCGTGATCGGGAGCTTCTTGGTCATTCCGGCGACCGCGGCGGCCATCGTGAACGGCGCCGGCAGATAGCCGTCGTCGATGCCGTGATGCTCCGACAGCGACACGATGTCGGCCGCGCCGTGCTCGTCGGCCCACGCGCACTGCTCGAGGCAGACGCGATACATCTCCTCGTGCGGTGTGGCCGCCCACTCGGGCGAACGAAGGTCGTAGCGCAACGCGATCGTGACGGCGGCCATGAGGGGCACAGGATGACCCTTGGTCGTCCCGGGGAGCAAGCCCGGTTCTTGCCCCTCGCCGCAGGGTGCGGGACACTGCCGCCATGTCGCAGGGCGAGGGGACGCGACCGGAGGGCGGGGGCGAGCTGAGCGAGCCCCTCGTTGACCCGCGCGCGCCGTGGGAAGAGCTCGTCGAAGACCCCAACGCTCCTCGTATGCTCCTTGCGGTCCTCTTCACCGACATCGTCGGCTCCACCGAGCTGGCCACGGCCCTCGGGGACAAGCGCTGGCGGGAAGTCCTCGAGCAACACGACGCCGCCATCCGTGCCCAGCTCACGCGTTTCGGCGGCCGCGAGGTCGATACCGCAGGCGACGCCTTCTTCTGCACCTTCGCCCTCCCCGTCCGCGCTGTGGACTGCGCGCTGGAATCGATGCGCGCCGTGCGACGCGTCGGCCTGCGCATCCGCGCCGGCGTGCATATGGGCGAGTGCGTCGTCTCGGACGGCAAGGTTCGAGGTGTCAGCGTGCACATCGGCGCGCGCGTCGCGGCCAAGGCTCGCGGCGACGAGCTGCTCGTCTCGAGCACCGTCCGAGACATCCTGGCCGGCGCGGGCCTGAAGTTCGTCGACCGCGGCGAGCAAACACTGAAGGGCGTGGACGGTCGCTGGCGCTTGCATGCGGTCGAGCCCCGGGAGCGCGACAACGAAGCGGATCTCCCGCCGCTCCTCGAGGCGGAGATCGCGAAACCTCCCCTCCCGTGGTGGAAGCAAGGCCGCACCGTCATCGCCGCCACCACCGCCCTCGCGGTTCTCATCGGCGCCGTCGCGTTCGTGACGCTGCGCGGGCCAAGCGGGCTGCAATCCGTTGGTGCCGACTCCCTTGCGGTCATCGACGCATCGTCCGGAGACGTCACCTCCGCGACGACGGTCGGCCGGCGACCGACGGGGGTGGCGGTGACAAGGAGCGGCGTCTGGGTGGCGAACAGCATCGACCGTTCAGTGTCGCGCGTGGATCGAGGCGGTCAGGTCCTCACGGTCGGTCCACTCGGTGTGAGCCCTTCGTTCGTCACGGCGACGGACACGCCCAACCTCGTTTGGGTCGGCAACGCGGACGAAGGGACGGTGTCGCGCGTCAGCCCCGATACGAGGTCCGTCGTCGGCCAACCGATCCGTATCGGGAACGGCCTATCCGGCCTTACCTACGGCGGTGGCTCGATCTGGGTCACCAACGCGGTCGACGGAACGGTCGTGAAGCTGGAGCCGAAGACCGGGCAGACCCTCCCTCCGCTGCGCGTCGGTCCGGCGCTGCGCGGGATCATCGCGACCAAAGATGCGGTGTGGGTGGTGAGCGAGACGGCGGGAACTGTGAGCCGCATCGACCCCACTGCGAGATCGGTCGTACAAGTCATCCCGGTCGGCCACGGACCGCGGAGCCTCGCACTCGGCGCCGGGGGACTCTGGGTCACCAACGCGTTCGATGGAACGGTCTCGCGCATCGACCCCGAAGAAGGAAAAGTCGTGGCCACAGTGCGGGTCGGCAGCGACCCACGCTCGATCGCGATCGCCGGGGGCCGCATCTTCGTCGCGAACGAGACCGACGGAACGATCTCGGTCATCGAGCCGCAGGGCAACAAGGTGACCCAAACGATCGCCCTCGCGAACTCGCCGATGGGACTGGCAGCGGACGGCAATCGTGTGTGGGTATCGGTGCGCGGCGGGACGCTCCGCTACCGCGGCGGCACGTTGCGCTTCGTCAATCCAACGGACGACTTCCTTTTCTCATCGATCGACCCGATGCACGCATGGAACCCATTCGGGTTCGCGATCGCGACGGCCGTCTATGACACTCTGCTCGCGTTCAAGAAGGTCGGTGGCCTCGAGGGATCCGTCATCCTGCCGGATCTCGCGGAAGAGCTGGTCCCACCCACGGACGACGGCAAGACGTATTCGTTCCGGCTGCGTCGTGACTTGAAGTTCTCGTCGGGCGCGGCCGTCAAGGCGAGCGACGTCCGGAAGTCATTCGAGAGGATGTTCCGCGGCGACGGCCGCGGAAAGGTCTTCTTCGGCACGATCCTGGGCACGGAGGCGTGTAAGCCGCTGGCTCCGTGCGATCTCTCGCGCGGCATCGTGATCGATGACACCGCGCGCACCGTGATCTTCCACCTACGCCAGGCGGCGCCGGAGTTCCCGTTCTTCCTCGCGATCCCGCTCGCGAGCATCCTGCCCGGCGACACGCCGGCCGAGGACGCCGAGTTCACTCCGATCCCGGGGACGGGTCCGTACGCCGTCGCGAAGGTCACCCGCGGCGGCTCCGAGGGCGACGAGGGGCGCCCCGGCGAGCTGACGCTCGAACGGAACAAGTACTTCGTCCCCCGAGGTCTCGCCGCGCCGGACGGCTACCCCGACCGGATCCTCGCGACCTGGAATGGAGATGGCGACGACAGCATCGACGCGGTGAAGGAGGGACGGGGGGACACAACGCTTGCCCTCGAGTTCTCGGACCGCACCGAGCAGCTCTCCACGGAGGTGCCGGGCCAGTTCCACATCTTCGAGCCGGCGTTCACACGCTGGGTCTCGCTCAACGAGAACATCCCGCCGTTGAACGACGTGCGCGTGCGAAGGGCGATCAACTACGCCGTGGACCGCAAGGCGATGGCACAGGTGACCGGCGCTCCCCTGTCCGGAGCTCTCACGTGTCAGATCCTGCCGCCGGGCATCATCGGTCACGTGCCCTATTGCCCGTACACAGTGAAGCCGGGCCCCTCCGGGATATGGAACGGCCCGGACCTCGCGACCGCCCGGCGATTGGTCGCGGAGTCCGGAACGAGGGGCCAACAGATCACCTTGTGGGCCGACCCCGATCATCCTCTGTACCGCGTTGTCGGGCTGGTCGCGGACGCGATGCGGAAGATCGGTTATCGCCCGGTTATCCGCAACCGGCCGGGGGACGAGATATTCAATACCGCCTTGGATAGTCCCAAGAAATATCAATCGATCCTCGGCGGCTGGTTCGCCGACTTCCCATCGCCCTCGAACTTCATGCTGCCCGCGTTCGCGTGCCCGGCATTCGCCGATCGCGCGCTGGCCGGTGTCCAGACGACCGCCAACACGTCCTGGTTTTGCTCGGACGACATCGACAAGATGATGGCGGATGCCCTGGACGCGATGGAGAAGGGCCTGCTCGCGTCGGCTGATCTCTGGACCGCTGTGGACCGGGCAGTGATCGACGCCGCGCCGGTAATCCCTTACTCCACGCAACGCATAGCGACCATCGTCTCGCCACGACTCGGCAACGTGCAGTACAACCTGATGACGGGCCTTCTGCTGTCGCAGATGTGGCTGACCGACCGGAAGTAGGTCCGCCGTGTCGCAGGACGAGGGAGCGCGCCCGGAGGGCGGGGAGCAGATCTCGGAACCGCTCGTCGATCCGCGGGCGCCGTGGGAAGAACTGATCGAGGATCCCACCGCGCCGCGCAAGCTCCTCGCGGTCTTCTTCACCGACATCGTCGGTTCCACCGAGCTCGCCACCGCTCTCGGCGACAAACGGTGGCGCGTACTACTCGAGCAGCACGACGCGGCGGTGCGGGCGCAGCTCGCGCGGTTCGGTGGAACCGAGGTCGACACCGCCGGCGACGCGTTCTTCGCCACCTTCGATCGTCCGGTTCAGGCCGTGGATTGCGCTCTCGAGGCGGCTCGCGCGGTGCGGCGGCTGGGTCTACGCATCCGCGCGGGCGTTCATATGGGCGAGTGCGTTGTCTCCGGCGGCAGGGTCCGCGGTGTGTCGGTGCACATCGGCGCGCGTGTCGCGGCCAAGGCCCGCGGCGACGAGCTGCTCGTCTCCAGCACCGTCCGCGACATACTCGCCGGCGCCGGCCTCAACCTTATCGATCGCGGAGAGCAGACCTTGAAGGGCGTCGAGGGGCGCTGGCGCTTGTACGCGGTCGAGCCGCGCGAGCGCGACAAGGAAGCCGATCTCCCGCCGTTGCTCGAGAAGGAATTCGCGAAGCCATCGGTCCCGTGGTGGAAGCGGCGCCGCGCGGTCGTCGCGGGTGCGACCGCTCTTGCCGTTCTCATCGGCGCCGTAGCCTTCGTGACACTCATGGGTTCCGGTGATACCTCTGTACCCACCGACTCCGTCGCCCAGATCGACGCGTCGTCCGGGGACGTCGAGTCAACAGTCAGGGTCGCTCGACGTCCCGTCGGTGTAGCGATCGCCTCCGACGGGAGCCTGTGGGTTGCGAACTCGATCGATCGAAACGCGACGCGCGTCGAGACCTCAGGGCCGCGAGCCGGACAGACCAGATCTACCCGCGTTGGGCCGGGCCCGATCGCCGTCGCCGCCGGTGGCCGCTTCGTCTTCGTCGCCAACGCGGAGGGCGGCAATTTGTCACGCGTCAGCATCGACACGAACGACGAAGTGGGCGACCGCATCCGGGCCGGGAACGGCTTGGCAGCCGTCGCGTACGGCGCCGGCGCCTTGTGGGTTGCGAACGCCACCGACGGAACCGTGGCTCGTCTCGACCCGACCAGCGGAAAGAAGACATTGGAGGTTCCGGTCGCACCGGCGCTGCGAGGCCTCGCGGTGACGACGGACGCCGTCTGGGTCACCAGCGAATCCGCCGGCACGCTGACTCAGATCAACCCGAAGGACGGGGTGGTCTCGCGCGTGATCCCCGTCGGACATGGGCCCGTCGCGGTCGCGGTGACCAAGAAGGCGGCATGGGTCGTGAACGCCGCCGACCGCACGGCTGTGCGGGTGGACATCGCGTCCGGTCGCGTGACGGCGACCCATCGAGTCGGACGCGGTGCGCGCGCCGTCGCCGTCGCCGGGGACCGCGTTTTCGTCGCGAACGAACAGGACGGTACGGTTTCGATGCTCGACGCCGACGGCGGCCGTCTGGTTCGCACGATCGAGCTACACAACGCGCCGATGGGGCTCGCTGCCTCGGGCGAAAACGTGTGGGTGACGGTTCGCGGAGGGATCTCGACCTATCGCGGGGGCACTCTCAAGGTCGCCTCCGGAGTCGGAGGCATCGTCTCGATAGATCCGGGCGTCCTGTACGACCCTCCCGACTTCGGTCTTCCGGTTCTCTCGGCCGTTTACGACGGCCTAACTGCCTTCAAGAAGGCAGGCGGTCCCGAGGGGAACGACCTCGTCCCCGACCTCGCCGAAGAGATCCGGCCTCCGGTGGACGAAGGGAGGACGTACACATTCAAGCTCAGATCCGGCCTGGTCTATTCCGACGGCACCGCGGTCAGAGCCTCCGACGTGCGCAGCTCGTTCGAACGACTCTTCATAAATGAGGGTTACGGTGCGTCCTTCCTAACGATCCTCGCGGGCGCGGACAAGTGTTCTCTGGAGGCGTGCGACCTTTCAGCCGGGATCGTCACGGATGATCGCGCCGGGACCATCGTCTTCCACCTGCGCCAGGCGTTCGCCGATTTTCCGTTCCACCTCGCCCTTCCCGCTCTGTCCATCGTGCCGGGAAAGACGCCGAAGAAGGACACCGGGATGACACCCGTTCCAGGAACGGGGCCGTATCGGTTCGCGAAAGTCGATAGCGGACCCGGCTTCGAAGGCCGCACGGTCGTCAAGCATGTCATCCTCGAACGCAATCCTCGGTTCAAGCCGCGCGAGCTGGCCCAACCGGACGGGTACGTCGACCGCATCGACATCACCCTCGAGCTCGACACCGACGAAGCAACGCAGGCGGTGAGTAACGACCGCTACGACCTGATGCTCGAACGTCCAGATATCGACGTGAGCGAGCTCTTGATCACGCGCCCATCACAGGTCCATGTGATCGACATGCCGTGGAACCTGTTCATCGTCCTCAATAACAGCGTCCCGCCGTTCAACAACATTAAGGCGAGGCAAGCGCTCAACTACGCTATCGATCGTAATGCGCTGATCACCGTCTCGGATGATGAGGACTACGGCGGCGTTTCGTGTCAGCTCCTCCCGAAGAACACGATCGGCTTCGTTCCCTACTGTCCGTACACGAAGGGACCGAATCCATTACAGCTGTGGCGGGGGCCGGATCTGGCTCGGGCGAAGGCACTCGTCAAGGAGTCAAAGACGCTAGGTCAGAAGGTGATCGTGTGGACCCTTGCAGGCGAGGGCCTCGGCGCGCGACGACGCGAACCGCGCGCCCGCATCCTTGCTGACACGCTGAACAGGCTCGGTTATGTCGCGACCATCCGCGCGGTCGAAGAGGGGGACTACTTCGGCGGCTTCAGCGACCCCAACCACAAACGACAGATCACCTTGTCCGGCTGGGCCAGCGATTACCCAGGAGCGGCGAATTTCGTCTTGCCTCTTCTAACATGTCCGCAGACGATCGCTCGTATCGGCGGCGACGTGGAGGGTTCGAACTGGAGCCGCTCCTGCTCGCCGGCGATCGACGCCCTCACGGAGAGAGCTCTCCAGGTTCAGCTGAGCGACCCCGCGCGAGCGCGAGACGAGTGGGCGAAGGTGGATAAGGCCGTGACGGACAACGCCGTCTTCGTTCCGTGGGCGAACCTGAGAAACGCCATCCTCACGTCCCGCCGGGCCGGCAACGTGCAGGGACACGCGGCGTATCTGCACCTGATCACGCAGATATGGGTCGTCGAGGGGCCTCAGGCGACGGCTACTTGATCGCGATCGGGTTCACCGGTCCGCCGAGGCCGCCTTCGAACGGCTCGGGGCTTGCGCTCAGCAAGAACTCGTAGACGCCGTCGGCTACGCAATCCTCGGCGAGCGCTTCGAGGTCGAAGTTCTGGCCCATCGTCAGGCCCATCTCGACGATACAGAGCGCGTGCATCGGGTGGCCGAGCGAATACAGCAGATCCTTCCGCTCGCGCGGCCACACCTCGAAGCCGGATGTGTCCGTCGCGACCGCGGCGACGTCATGGTCACGGAACCACGCCGCGGCTTGGATGCCCGGCCCGGCGATGCCTTGGTAGATGCCAGCGTAGGCGTCCTTGTCGCCTTCCTTGAGCCAGCGCATCGCACCGGTGCGGATGAGGACGGCGTCACCGGGTTCGATCGTCACGCCGGCGGCTTTCTCGGCCTCGTCGAGGTCGTCCGGTGTGATGAGCGTTCCGCCGGCCAGCCGGTCGACATCCTTCAAACGCGCGATGTCGAGCAGGATCCCGCGCGTCACCAACGAGGGCACCTTGTCGATCCCAAGGCGGTGCGCGCCTTCCTCGTCGATCGAATCCAGCGGGAACCCGTTGTACAGCCGCCCGCTGTATTCGACGTGACCGAGGGCGCTCCAGTGCGTCGCCGATTTCAGGTTCAGGGTGAACTCGTTCGTGTTCACCTGGATCGAGTCGGGGTCCTTCGTGAACGGGTCGTGAAGTTCGAAGCGGTGTTGTTTCGGGTTCTTGCGGCCCGGCGGGATGTTGCCGAGCATCGGCCCGTCCTCCGACATCAGGATCGCGAGCGAGAACCGCTTCCCCGTCTTCACACACGCAACACCGCGCTTCACCGCTTCGTCGGTGATCAGGTTGAGCGTGCCGATCTCGTCGTCGGAGCCCCAGCGACCCCAGTTGTTGACCTTCTCGGCGAGCGCGCGGACGTCGTCGGGGATCGGCATGCGGTCGTGCCTACGCGCGGGCGACGGCGGCTTTGCTCAGCTCGGCGAACGCCTCGGGGATGTGCCCGGCGATCGCCCAGAGGTCGACGACCTCGCGGCAGCCGATAAGGCCGACGAACAGCTGGTCCATGTACGAGACGACTGTGATGTTCAGCGCGGCGCCGTCGAAGATCGGACCCAGCGGATACATCGCGACGAGCTTCGAGCCGGCGAAGTAGAGCGGGAAGTTCGGGCCCGGCACGTTCGAGATGACCAGGTTGTGCACGACCGGATGCCGCTCGGCGAGCCGCAGTCCCGCGTACACGCGCGCCGCGAGCGAGAACGTGGTCGGCGCTGCCAGCTCGCCCCACTGCGTCAGCATGTCCGCGCCGATCGCCTTGTGCTCCTCCTTCGCGCCTTTGTTCGCCTCGTGGATCTGAGCCAAACGCTCGACGGGATCGTCGATGTCGGTCGCCAGCGACGAGAACATCGCCGAGACCCGGTTGGAGCCCTCGTCGTTCTCGGCGTCGACGCGTACCGACACCGGCACGACCGCGATCAGCGACTTGTCCGGCATCTCCTGACGCGCCTCGAGATAGCGGCGCAAGGCGCCGGCGCAGATCGCCAGCACGACGTCGTTCACCGTCGTGCCGAAAGCGCGCTTGACCGCCTTGACGTCGTCGAGCGGCAGATGCGTGAAGGCGATCTTGCGGTGCGGCGTGATCGTCACGTTGAACGATGTACGCGGCGCGCGCAGCGGGGCCGGCATGCCGATCCCGGTGCGTCGTTTGGCAAGGATGAAGTTCGTGACGGCAACAAGCGTTTTGGGCACGACTGTGATCCACTGCCACGGGCGCTGCGTCTTCGCCAGAAGCGCGCGTCCGAGCAACTCGAGATCCGACGGCCTGTGTTCCGCGTGCCAGTCCTCGGGCGGCTCGGGGCGGTCGGTCCCCTCCGGTTCGAGGTCGAAGAAGTGCACCATCATGTTCGCGCCCGAGACACCGTCGATCGTGCAGTGGTGCATCTTCGCGACCGCGGCCGTGTGGCCATTCTCGAGGCCCTCGACGATCCAGACCTCCCACAGAGGGCGCGCCCTGTCGAGCGGCCGGCTCGCGATGTCGGCGGCGATCTCGGCGAGCTGCTCCTCCGAGCCCGGCGACGGGCAGCCGATCCGGCGCACGTGGTAGTCGAGGTCGAAGTCCTCGTCCTCGACCCAGACCGGGTGGTGGAGGTTGAACGGGGTCGGCGCGAGCTTCCGGCGCAAGGGCTTAGCCAGGTGGAGTCGCGATTCGATCATGGCCTTGACCTTGTCGAACGAGTAGCCGCCGGGTGTCGTCGAGGGGTCGAACACGATCGTCGCGACGACGTGCATGTGCATGTTCGGCGTCTCGAAATACAAGAACGCCGCGTCGATGCCGCTCAATCTCTCCATTTCTCTCCCAGTTCGACCCGGACCAGAGTGCTTGGCAAACTGACGGCATGTCAAAGGCGTTCCTGATCACGACCATCTTCTTCGCCGTTCTCACGCTGAACGCGCTGCGGCCCCTCCGCGAGGTGTCGAGCTTCTTCGCGTCCTGGCTCACGATGGAGCTCGCGCCCCATAACCTCGTGGCGAACATCATCCTGCTGATCGTTTTCGCCTCCACCGGCTCGATCGAAGGCACCGCAGGAACGATCGGTCTTGCACTCGAGGCGGTGACCGTCGCGGGCCTCGTGTACATGATCGTTCAGGCACAACGCGTCCGCGGGATAACCGAGCAGGCCCTGCGCGAAGGATTGGGAGCCGACTACGCCTCGCAGATCCTCCCGCACAAGGCGGCGCACTACGACCTCCGTGTGCCATGGCGGCAGCTCCTGATGCCCTTCTACATGAGACATCCCGACGTCGAGCGCGTGCGGAACATCTCATTCGGCCCTTACGGGCGGCGGAGCTTGCTCGACGTATACCGCCACAAGGACCATCCAACGGGGGCACCGGTGCTGTTCTTCGTGCATGGCGGTGGGTGGACGCTTTCGGTGTCGGACAAGGATCGTCAGGGCAAGCCGCTCATGTTGCACTTCGCGTCACGCGGTTGGGTGTGCGTCGCGGCGAACTACCGGTTGTCCCCACGAGCGGCGTGGCCAAGCCACATCATCGACGTCAAGAGTGCTCTCGCCTGGATCCGCGAGCACGTGCACGAGTACGGCGGCGACCCGAACTTCGTTTTCATCACCGGCGGGTCCGCGGGCGGGCACCTATCGTCGATCGCGGCGCTCACGCCCAACGATCCGGAGTACCAGCCGGGGTTCGAGGACGCGGACACCTCGGTGCAAGCGGCGGCACCGTTCTACGGCGTCTACGACTTCGTCGGCGGGAAGAGCATCACTGATTGGGGCACGCGACGGATGTGGCAGCGCATGATCATCAAGAAGCCCTTCAAAACACATCGCGAAGAATTCGAGAAAGCCAACCCGTGGCACCGCGTGAACGCCGAGGCGCCACCGTGGTTCTCGATCCACGGCGCGCACGACTCGCTGGCGCCGGTTGAGGGTGCGCGCCGGTTCATCGAGAAGATGCGTGCGACCTCGCACAACCCGGTCGTGTACGCGGAGCTCCCCGGAGGGCAACACGCGTTCGACGTGTTCCCCTCTATCCGGTCGGCGCACGTCGTTCGCGCCGTCGAGCGGTTCGCCGACTACGTCTATTCGCAGTGGCTTGCGGAGCGAGCGGATCTGCCGATCGAACCCGCGCGGCGAAACTGATGGCCTACGACGAGAAGCTCGCCGACCGCATCCGCCGAACCCTCGCGTCGCGGAAAGGCATTACCGAGCGGGAGATGTTCGGCGGCATCGGGTTCCTTCTCGGGGGGAAGTTCGTCGCCGGGGTTCACCGGAACGAGCTGATGGTGCGGGTCCCTGCCGCCGACCACGACGCGCTGGCGAAGGAGAAAGGCGCGCGCACCTTCGAGATGACAGGCCGACCGCCGATGAAGGGCTGGATGCTCGTCGATCCGAGAGCCGTCGCGGCCGCCCCAGCACTCAAGAAGTGGATCGATCGTTCCGCGTCGGCGGTGGCAGCGTTGCCGGCGAAGAAGCCGAAGAAGAAGGCGGCGCCGAAGAAGTCCGCGAAGGTTAGCGGCGCTCGTCGCGCGAAACGCTGAGCCCCATCGCGTCCAGGTCCCACGTCTCCGCCGTGACGCCGCGCTCCCGCAATAAGTGCTTCATAACGCGCAGCGTCGCGTTCTTGGGAAGCTCGGGCAGGAACTCGACGTAACGCGGGATCGCGAAGTACGGCAGCGCCCGCTTGAAGAAGTCGAAGATCTCCTCGGGCGTGACCATCTGCCCGTCGACCATCACGACGCAGGCTTTGATGTCGTCCTCCGTCATCGGGCTCGGGATCCCGTGAACGGCCGCGTCGGCGATCTTCGGATGCCCGGCGATCGCGCGCTCGAGCTCCTGACTCGACACGTTCTCGCCGCGTCGCCGCAGCGCGTCTTTCTTGCGATCGACGAACGTGATGAAGCCTTGCTCGTCGGCCCGGCCGTAGTCGCCCGTGTGATGCCAGAGGTTGCGCCACGCTTCGATCGTCGCGTCGGGCTTGCGCCAGTAGCCGAGGTACAACGCGTTCGGCACCTTCGGCCGCACGACGATCTCACCGATCTCCCCCACCGGTACCTCGCGATCATCGTCGTCGTGCAGCCGCACGTCGAGGTATGGCGCCGGACGTCCGATCGAGCCAAGATTCCTCTCCTCGGACAGGATCGAGTAGGTGATGGCTCCGCATTCCGTCTGGCCGTACAGCGTCGACAGCACGGTCGCCCCGAAGCGTTCGCGGAAACGTTCTTGATCTTCGGGCGTGAACGGGATCATCAGCGCCGCGCGGAGGCGGTGCGACCGATCGCGGTCGGTCGGCGGTGCGCCGAGCATCGCCATCCCCATCGCGCCGACCCCGGTGAAGACGCTCGCGTCGGTCTCGATGAAACGATCGAGCAGCCGGGCGATGGAGAAGATGGGATCCACCCACGCGGTGAGGTGATGCACCAGCGCGCCCATCACGATCCCCTGCGCCCACGCGTGGAACAACGGCAGCGCCGTGAACAGGACGTCGTCGGTGCGGTACTCCATCATCGCGCTCGAGACCCGCGAGCCGTTCATGTACCAGCCGTGCGGAAGCATGCATCCCTTCGGCATCCCCGTCGTGCCCGACGTGTAGAGGATCGAGATCAGGCTGTCGGAACGAAGCTCCGGAGACGGCGTCGGCGCCGTCGACGCGGCCACAGCTCGGTACGGCAGGACGTCGATCCCGGTCGCCGTGGTCTCGACCTCGTCCACCGCGATCACACGCTTCACGTCCGGGAGCTGGTCGAGCATCGGCAGCACCGATTCCCACCCGGCCGCGTCCACGACGAGCGTTGACGCTTGGGAATCGTCGAGTTGGTAGCGCAGGAACTCCCCTTTGAGGAAAACGTTCAGCGGCACCTCGATCGCGCCGGTCTTCGCGCACGCGAAGAAGAGTTCGAGCATCTCCATGCGGTTGGCGCAGATCACCGCGATGCGATCGCTGGGTGCGATGCCCAGTTCGGTGACCCCCGCCGCAACACGATCGGTGCGCGCGTCAACCTCGCCGTACGTTCGAAGCGTCTCGTCCGACCCGAGGTACGGCCGGTCGGGGTGCTGCTGCGCGCGCTCGCGGAGCAGCTCACCGATGACGCCCGCGTCGGTGGAGCCGTCCGAGCGTGGGGCGTCGCTCATGCGTCGTTCAAGGCCTGGTCGATGATCGGCTTCATGGCTGGACTCACGAGCTCGATGTGCATCCCAAGCGTCTGCGTTGCGTCGAGGTAGACGGCGAAAGGATCACCGCTCGCGGGGAAGATCCAGTCGACGCCGATCCCAAGCTTGTCCGCTCTCTCGATCGCCGCCGTCATGTCCTCGACCCAGTAGCCGAGGTGGTACACGCCCTCGCCTCGCTCTTCGAGGAACGTCTTCGCCGTGAACATCCCCCTCGTTGGCTGCACGAGCTCGATCAGTAGAGAACCTTGCCGAGCCAACGCGCCGCGGATCCCGGTCATGGTTTCAGCCCCGCGGTAGGTCGAGGGCACCTCGCTCTCGAGTTTCGCCCACTTCTCGATCCCGAACTGCTCGCCGAAACGCCGTATGGCGTCGTCGAGGTCGTGGACGGCGAGGCCGACGTGGTAGGGCTCGCCGAGGCCCAACGAGGCGGACGCGCTGGTCATCGGCCGGATTCTATGCGATACGATTCCAAATCTGACGGGTCGTCAGATTTCAGGGAGAGGTCGTTTGGGATCCGTTCCGCGTGACGTGACAGGCCGCGCGCTGAAGCTGCGCGACGTCGACCTCGACCGACTTCTGAACCCGAAGGTGATCGCCGTCGTCGGCGCGTCGGACTCGGCCGGCTCGCAGAGCGCGCTCAACTGGCGGATGGTGCGCGGCTGGTCCGAGCAGCTCGGCCGGCGCGTGATCCCCGTCAACCCCAACCGCGAGACGTGCGACGGCGAGCGGTGCTATCCCGACCTGGAAGCCATCCCCGACGAAGTCGACGTCGCGGTCGTACTGACGTCGAACGCGGCGAGCGCACTGCGATCGGCTGTTGCGGCGGGGGTGCCGTTCGTCGTCATCTTCACGGCGGGTTTCGCCGAGACCGGCGATGAGGGCGCCGCGAAGCAGCGAGAGCTGGAGGACTTGATCGCGACCTCCGCCGTGCATGTGCTCGGCCCCAACACGCCGCTGAACATGTTCCAGCCGTTCCGCGAGGACTTGCCGGGCAAGCGGATCGTCTTGATCACGCAGTCGGGTCACCAGGGCCGGCCGATCTACCAAGCGCAAGAGATCGGGGTCGCCGTCGGCGGCTGGGCTCCGACCGGCAACGAGTCCGACCTCGAGTCGGCCGACTTCTTCCGCGCGTTCGCCGACCGGCCCGACGTCGGCGCGATCGCGGGGTACATCGAGGGGTTCAAGGACGGACGCTCGTTCATGCTCGCCGCCGATCACGCGGCGCAGCGCGGCGTGCCGATCACGATGATCAAGGTCGGGCGATCGGACCTCGGAAGGTCGTGGGCGCAGTCTCACTCGGGGCACCTCGCCGGGAGCGACGCGATCACCGACGCGGTGTTCCGGCAATTCGGCGTGTCGCGTGTGGACGGCCTGGACGAGCTGCTCGACGTGTCGGCGATGTTCGCGCGCAGCGCGCCGCCGACCGGCGACGGCGTGGCGATCTACTCGATCAGCGGGGGGACGTGCTCGCACATGGCGGACTGGGCGGCTGCGGTTGGACTCCGCGTGCCCGAGCTCACCGCGAAAACGCAGAAGCAGCTGCGCGAGTGGATCCCCGGGTTCTTGCGTGTGTCGAACCCCGTCGACACAGGCGGCATCGCGACGGGCGACGAACGCGGGCCGAAGATCCTCGACGCGATCCTGGCCGACCCGAACGTCTCGGTGCTGATCGCGCCGATCGCCGGATCGTTCGCGCCGATCTCGGACAAGCTCGCGCGCGACCTCGTCGACGCGGCGGCGAAGACATCGAAACCGGTGTGTGTGATCTGGGGCCCGCCGCCGGGTCTGGACGAGGGTTACCGCGAGGTGCTTCTCAAATCGCAGCTGCCGGTGTTCCGCTCGGCGCGTAACTGCCTGACTGCCGTGAAAGCGTGGCTCGACTACCACGCGTTCCGCGAACGCTACCGCTCGCCGTTCGTGAAAGCGCCGGCGCGCGCGCTGCCGGCTGCGCGTGTGGCGCGTGAGGTTCTCGGTGGCGGCGGCGCGCTTAGCGAGGCACGCTCCAAGGATGTGCTCCGCGCGTACGGCATCCCGGTGACGCGCGACGAGCTCTGCACGAGCGCAGCGGAGGTCGCGCGCGCCGCGAAAGCGATCGGCTACCCAGTCGTGATGAAGGCGTCCGGCGCGACGCTGCTTCACAAGTCAGACCGGGGCTTAGTGAGAGTTGGAATCGCGAACGAACGCGAAGCGCGTAGCACATTCACCGAACTCATGGCCGCCGCGCCTGAAGCGAACGGCGTGCTCGTGAGCGAACTCGTGTCCGGTGGCGTCGAGACCGTCGTCGGCGTCGTGCAGGACGAGCTCTTCGGCCCGGCGGTGATGTTCGGTCTCGGCGGCATCGCCGTAGAGGTCTTCCGCGACGTGACCTTCCGCGTGCCGCCCTTCGACAAGGCCGAGGCCCGGCGCATGATCGAAGAGATCCAGAGCGTGTCGCTCCTGAAGGGTGCCCGCGGCAGGCCGAAAGCGAGTCTCACCGCAATCGCTGACGTGATCATGAAGGTGCAGCGCCTAGCCCTCGACCTCTCCACCGAAATCGCCGAATTGGACATCAACCCACTCGTGGCGCTGCCCGACCGCGCTCTGGCGCTAGACGCACTCGTCGTCGCCCGCTGAGGGCTTGACTAGCCCCGGTTTCTTCGGGGACGCTCTGTCGAGGGGGGTGCGGGGAATGATCTCGCCGGAGACGCAGTACACGAAGGTCGGTGACGCGTTCATCGGCTATCAGATCATCGGTGACGGTCCGATCGATCTGATCTACGTCCCGGGATTTGCGAGCAACATCGAGACGCTGTGGGACTGGCCCGCATACGCGAAGGTCTTCGAGCGTTTGGCTTTCTACAGCCGCCTAATCCTGTTCGACCCTCGAGGATCCGGCGTGTCCGACCCGATGCCGATGACGTCGGTTCGAACGTGGGAGCAGGTGACCGAAGATGTGCGAGCCGTCCTCGAGGCAGCGAAGTCCGAGCGGACCGCGATCTTCGCTCAGGTCGACGGAGGACTGCCGGCGATCCTCTTCGCGGCCACCTATCCCGACCGCATCTCCTCATTAGTCCTGTGGAACTGCTACGCGCGCGCGATGACCGACGACGAGTACCCGATCGGAGTCGAGCCGACTGACGTCGACGACGTCTGGGACATGCTGAGCGAACTCTGGGGCCGGCCGTCGATGGCCATCGTGTCGGATCCGACGATGGCCGACGACGCCGAGTACGTCAAGGCGTTTGCGAGGTTCACCCGAACAGCGGCCAGCCCGACACGAGCCATCGCGGCGATGCGTTACTCGCAGCACATCGATGCGCGACCGGCGTTGCCTTCCGTCCGGGTGCCCACGCTCGTTGTCCACACCCACAATGCCTTTATCCCACTCGAGCACGGTCGGTATCTGGCGGATCACATTCCCGGAGCGCGCTTCCTTGAGGTCGCAACGCCCGATCTCAACCTCATATTGGGCGACAGCGGAGAGACCGTGCTGGATGAGGTCGAAGAGTTCCTTACCGGGTCGCGAAAGCCGGTCGCCGTTGACCGGGTCCTGGCTACGGTGGTCTTCACAGACATCGTCGGTTCGACGGCGAAGGCGTCCGCACTCGGTGACCGGAAATGGAAGGAACTACTAGCCCAACACGATCGCATCGCGCGCGAAGAGGTCGAACGGTTCAATGGACGTCTCGTCACGAAGACCGGCGATGGCATCCTCGCGACGTTCGATGGACCTGGCCGCGCGATCCGATGCGCTCATGCGCTCAGTCGGGCGCTCGAGCGCGCCGACCTCCCGATACGAGCGGGCATACACACCGGCGAGATCGAACTGCGCGAAGACGACGACATCGGCGGGATCGCCGTCCACATCACCTCACGCATCATGAGTGAGGCCGGGCCCGGCGAGGTCGTTTGCTCCCGCACGGTCAAGGACCTAGTCGCGGGCTCAGAGTTCACCTTCGACAACCGCGGTCTATGTTCGCTCAGGGGCGTTCCCGAGGAGTGGCAGCTCTACGCAGTGAGGTCGTCGTGATCCCGCCCGAGACGAAGTACACGATGGTCGGCGATGCCGCCGTCGGCTATCAGGTCGTCGGGGAGGGGCCGATCGACCTCGTGTACGTGACCGGCATGGGAAGCAACATCGAAACGATGTGGGAGTGGCCGGCCTACGCCGACATGCTCGAGCGGATCGCTTCGTTCAGCCGGCTCATCCTGTTCGACGCGCGAGGATCCGGGATCTCGGACCCCCTTTCCTTCGAGCCCCAGCCCACGTGGGAGCATTGGACCGAGGACCTGCGAGCGGTACTCGAAGCAGCCGGGTCGGAACGTACGGCGATCCTCGCGCAATGGGACGGGTGCCCACGCGCACTCCTGTTCGCGGCCACGTATCCGGAGCGCACGACCGCCATCATCCTTTGGAACGCGTATGCCCAACCCTTCGAAAGCGTCCAACTTGCCGATGTCCCCCTTTCGCTGGAGGAATGGTTCACCGCACTCCAAGATCTGTGGGGAACCGAGGCAATCATTCAGATGCTCGAGCCCGAGCTATCGAAGAACCCCGAGTTCCTCAGATGGGGCGCAAAGTACCTTCGAACAACGATGTCGCCCGCGCGGGCAGTTGCAACGTTTCGGTATGTCGCTCAGCTGGACGTTCGAGACGTGTTGCGGTCGGTCCGCGCGCCCACGCTCGTTCTCCATCGCCGCGACTACCCATTCACGTCGAGCGAGCAGGCTCATTTTCTCGCCGAGCAGACCCCGGGATCGCGGCTCGTCGAATTCAACGGTTCCGACGCGAACATCTTCTCCTCGGAGATGGATGAGATCCTCGACGAGATGGAAGAGTTCCTCACGGGAACCAAGCGCGCTGTCGAAACCGACCGCGTTCTCGCCACCGTGCTGTTCACCGACATCGTCGGCTCGACTGAAACCGCCTCATCGCTCGGCGACCGGAAATGGAAAGCCATGCTCGGCGAGCATGACCGGATCGCGACAACCCAGATCGAACGCCACCACGGCCGCGTCGTGAACCGGATGGGCGATGGTCTGCTCGCCACCTTCGATGGGCCCGGCCGCGCGATCCGATGCGCGCACGCGCTCGGCCGAGCGCTCGAGCCGAGCGGGATCAAGATCCGCGCCGGGCTCCACACCGGCGAGATCGAGCTGCGCGAAGGCGACGACATCGGCGGGATCGCCGTTCACATCGCGTCGCGCGTGATGCACGAGGCGGGGTCCGGAGAAGTAGTTTGCTCGCGGACGGTAAAGGATCTCGTCGCGGGCTCTGAGTTCACCTTCGATGACAGAGGGCTGTGTACGCTCAAGGGCGTGCCCGACGAATGGCAGCTCTACGCAGTGAAGCAGACATGATTCCACCGGAGACCAAGTTCGCTCAGATGGGCGACATCAACGTGGCCTATCAGAGCTTCGGCAGCGGACCGGTCGACATCGTGTACGTCTCCAACTGGGTATGGGCGGTCGATCTGATCTGGGACTTTCCCTCGGTGGAGTTCCTGGAGTCATTCGGTCAGATGGGCCGGACGATCCAGTTCGACATGCCCGGAACCGGATCGTCCGATCCTCTCCCCAGCAGCGGGCTCGGCACCCTCGAGGAGTGGATGGACACGGTTGGCGTGGTCCTCGACGCCGAAGGGGTCGAGCGGGCCACGCTCATCGGACAAGACTTCGGCGGCCCCATGGCCATGCTCTTCGCCGCGGCACATCCCGAACGCGTGTCGTCCTTGATCCTCATCGGCACGACCGCGCGGTTGTACGCCGCGCCGGATTACCCGGTCGGTTATCCCTTGGAGACGCGTGACAGCGGCATCGAATGGTGGGAGCGCATCTGGGGTACCGGACAACAGCTTCGGTTGACCGCTCCTTCGCTCGCCGACGACGAGAACATCCGACTCATGGCGAGGTACGAACGGCTCGCTATCCCCCGCGGCGAGATACGGCGAGTGTTCTCGCTCATCGCCGACCTCGACGTGCGGCACGTCCTTAGCTCGATCCACGTGCCGACCTTGGTTCTTCACCGCAAGGAAGACCGGTGGTTGTCGAATGCCCACGGGCGCTATCTCGCCGAGAACATCCCCGGAGCCCGATACGTGGAACTGCCGGGCATGGATCACATGCCGTGGAGCGGAGACTTCGACCCCATCATCAACGAGATCCGGGACTTCCTTGGCGTCGCGGAACGCGAAGGCCCAGACGTCCACGATCGCATCCTTGCGACGGTGCTCTTTACCGACATCGTGTCATCGACCGAGCGCGCTGCGGACCTCGGCGACCGACGCTGGGGCGACCTTCTCGACCGGCACGACTCCATGGTTCGAAGCGAGCTCGAGCGTTGGAAGGGCCGCGAGGTGAAAACGACCGGCGACGGGTTCCTCGCGACGTTCGACGGTCCCGGGAAGGCGATCAGCGCCGCCACGTCCATCCGGCGCGGCGCGCGCAGGCTCGGCATCGACATCCGTGCCGGGCTGCATGTCGGCGAGGTCGAGCTTCGCGGCGAGGACATCGGCGGCCTCGCCGTTCACGCGGCAGCACGGATAATGTCGTGCGCCGATCCCGGCGAGGTTCTCACATCGTCGACGGTGAAAGACCTCGTTATCGGATCCGAAACCCGATTCGACGACCGCGGCGCCCGCGAGCTCAAGGGCGTCCCCGGCGAGTGGCGGCTGTTCGCGGTGGGCGCGGCGTGAGGATCCCAGAGACCCAGTTCACGAAGAACGGTGATCTCGCTATCGGCTATCAGGTTCTCGGCGATGGCCCGCGCGATGTGCTCGTGATGCCGAACTTCTTCACCAACGTGGAGATGGATTGGGAGATACCGGAGATCCGGCGTTGGTACGAGTACGTTGCCACTTTCGCTCGAATCATACGATTCGATCAGCCCGGCACCGGCGTTTCCGACCCAATCTCGCTGGATTCACCGCCCACTCTCGAGCAATGGGTGGACAGCGCTCGGGTGGTCCTCGACGCGTGCGAGAGCAGCGAGGCGGTAATCGCAGCGGGAGCCATCGGCTCCTTCGGACCTGCCGCCCTCTTCGCGGCTACCTATCCGGCCCGAGCCTCTGCGTTCTTCTCCGCGGAAGGATTCGCACGCCTCCGATGGGCCGAGGACTATGCGTTCGGCACCACGCGCGACGTCTTCGCTCAGATGATCTCGGGGCTAACCGCTTTGTGGGGAACCGGTGAAGTGCAGCACACCATGAACTGGGACATGACCTGGAACGAGGAGGTCAGGCTGCGGTGGGCTCGATATGAACGTCAGGCAGCGAGCCCGCGCATAGCTCGCCAGATGATCGAGTTCGTCACTGAGCTCGACGTGCGTCACGTCCTTCCGTTGATCCGGTGTCCGACGCTCGTGGTGCATCACGCCGATGATCAACTGTTTCCGGTGGAGCACGCTCATTACCTCGCCGAGCACATCCCGGACGCGAAGCTCGTCGTCCTTCCGGGACGGAACGCTTATCCGCTCTTCGATAACTGGCGCGAGGTGGTCAACGTACTCCGCGAGTTCGTGACCGGAACCCGAGAGGACGCGCCGGACGACGATCGCGTGCTCGCTACGGTGCTGTTCACCGATATCGTCGACTCCACGAGTCGCGCCGCAGACATCGGTGACCGACGCTGGCGCGAGCTACTCGATGCGCACGACGCCGTCGTCCGTTCACAGCTGAGCAGGTTCCGAGGGCGAGAGGTGAAGACGGTCGGCGATGGATTCCTGGCGACGTTCGATGGTCCACAGCGTGCAATCAAGGCTGCCTTGGCGATCCGCGAAAGTCTCCGCCCACTGGGTATCGAGGTCCGCGCCGGCCTCCATACGGGGGAATGCGAGGTCCGGGGCGACGATGTCGGAGGGATCGCGGTGCATATCGGCGCAAGGGTCGCGGCGGAAGCACGAGCCTCTGAAGTGCTCGTCTCGAGCACGGTGAAGGATCTCGTCGTTGGCTCGGGCCTCGCGTTCGAGGACCGCGGCCCGAAACAACTCAAGGGCGTCCCCGACGAGTGGCGGCTGTTCGCTGTGACGACCTGATGGGCATTCCTGAACCACCCGAGCCCGGCGCCAGCGCGCTGCCGTCCGGCACCTTCGACGGACAGGTCGTCGTCGTCACCGGCGGCGGGACCGGTCTCGGGAAGGCGATCGCCGTCGAGTTCGCACGGCTCGGCGCGGCCGTCGCGATCCTCAGCCGCGACGAGGAACACCGGAGGGCCGGGGTCGAGGCCGTCACGCACGCCGGCGGGCAGGCCTTCGCGACCGCGTGCGACATCCGCGACGCCGAGCAGGTGCATCAAGCGTTCGACGCCGTGACCCAAGAGCTGCACCGCCCGGACGTCCTGATCAACAATGCCGCCGGTAACTTTCCGGTGCCGGCGGAGGACCTCTCCCCCAACGGCTGGCGCGCCGTCACCTCGATCGTGCTCGACGGGACGTTCATCTGTTCACGCGAGTTCGCGCGGCGGCACATGGCGGCGGGCACGCCCGGCTCGATCGTCAACATCGGCGCCGCGTATGCGTGGACCGGCGGACCGGGCTTCGTGCACTCCTCCGCGGCGAAGGCGGGCGTGAAGAACATGACCGAGACACTCGCTGTCGAGTGGGCTCCGTATGGCATCCGCGTGAACTACCTCGTGCCCGGCCTCATGCCGCACGAGGACGAGGTGCCCCACATGAAAGAAGGCGTCCCCGAACGCGGCCAGAACGAGGACGCTCGCGTGCCCGCGATGCGCACGGGTCGCCCACGAGAGCTCGGGTGGGCGGCCACGTACCTCGCTTCGCCGTACGCCGTCTACGTCACCGGCGCGACGCTCGTCGTCGACGGGGCGAATTGGCAGCGCCGCCACATGCTCATGCCTGAGTTCCGCCCGATCCGGGAACAACTCGGGAAGGACCCCTTCACCGAGTAGCGAATCAGTCCAACCAGATGCGTCGAGCGACCACCGCGCTTCTTGCCGTCTGCCTTGCGACGTTCGCGGCCTTCACCGCGAGCGCATCGCCGGCCGACCCGCCGCCGCCTACGTACCCCATCGAACAGTTTCTCGACGCGTTCCAGAACACGGAGCGTTCGCTCGGCGATACGGACGTCGGACGGTACAACTTCGACGCCGGTTTCTACGGCGGCGTTCGCCGCGCCGCGCAGCGTTATCCGGAGCACTACGGCCCGGGCATGGACGCACGCCACGAGGCGCAGGTCGCCGTCGATTCGCTGACGCACAACCGTCCCAAGCTCCCCTACGACCACATCACCGACGCCGGCTACCCCGACCTCATGCCCGACTGGGATCACGACGGAGTCTTCGGCGACGCCGGCGGCTACGCGCCGACAGACGAGGGAGACTTCGACGCCGACACCGACGACGCACGCGACACCGCGTACTTCCTCTTCCCGTGCTACACGGATACCGACGAATGGCGAGTGCACCATCGCTTCTCGTCAGGCGGTTGCGATGTGGACGATTCTGCCGCCCAGCCGTTCGCCGTCGGAGTCGCGCATGAGCTTAAGGTGATCGACTCGCGTGGACTCAAGCTCGACGCGACACTTTGGCTCCCGACGTCGGCCTTCGCGGGGACAGGCTGTCCTCTCTACGGCACCGAGGCGTACGGCGACGACGGTGCTTGGGTCTCCTGCGTCTCGGGGTCAAACCTGACAACGGATCACGCTCTCCCCGCGATCGTTTTCTCCGGCGGTTTCGCATCCCGGCAGGAGCATTACGCGTGGTTCGCGATGCGCATGGTCGAAGAGGGATACGTCGTTCTCACGTACGACATCGCAGGGCAGGGTGAGTCGGAGGGGACGTTCACGGAATCGATCGGTGCGGGGAGCCGCGAGAAGGCCTGCGTCCTCGACGGATTCTGTCGCGACGTCCAGGACGTGGTCCGCTGGTTCGTCGGCCAGACGATCCTGCCGATCGCCGACACCGAGCCTCGGCTCGACCCGCGCGCGGACCCCGCGACGAACGAGGCGAACCCCGTCCTCCCAGCCATCGATCTCGCACGGATCGGGATCGCCGGCAACTCCGCCGGCGCCATCGCGACGCTCTCCTATCTCGACTACCTCGGCGGGGGCGCGGGGATCGACGGCCGGCCGCTCCCGCCTGTTCGGGCCGCTGTATCGCTCTCGGGCGCACAACAGACGCGGGCGATCGTGCCCATCCAGTTCCAAACGACGGACGGCGATGGATCGCCGGCGTTCGTCATCCCGAAAGTCGGCGGCGTCAACCTCGGCGCGCAAGGGCAAGGCATCGGCTACGAGCTCATCAAGGAACGCTACGACGTCGTCCGTGCGAGCCAGGATCCGGCTCCCTTGTCTCTCGTCGTTTTCGAAAGCGGAACCCACACCGACCACGTCGACGAGCCGTTCGTGCCGCGAACGAATTGGGCCAACGCGCTCGCCGCCGACTACGCCGCCGACTGGCTCAACTGCTATGTGCTCGGCGATGCCGCATCGTGCGCCGGCGCGGTCTCGGTCCGCCCGCATCTGTCACACGTCTACGCGAGCGAGCAGGACCCGGACGGTCCGATCGGACCGTCCCCGAGCCGTTGTATGACCGTGCCCGATGCGTGGTCGATCAACCGGACGCCGCAGGACATGATCGCCGGTGCGTCCGGCTCGCCTGTCTACGACTGCACCCCGTAGCATCGGGGCGTGATCGACCCCTTCTCGCCCGAAGCGCTCGAGCATCCGTACGAGCTGTACGACGAGCTACGCAAGGACGCGCCCGTCCACCAGTTGGTCGGGTCAGAACTTTGGATGATCTCGCGCTACGAAGACCT
>JBASRP010000469.1:0-1742 GCA_049273905.1 Actinomycetota bacterium | reverse complement strand
TCCCGCGAGCGCCTCGATGTTGATCGACGCGCTGCCCCAGGTTCTGCACGAGGTCGCCGGATGACGCGGCCCGCGTGGGTGGAGGTCGACCTCGGCGCGATCCGCGAGAACGTGCGCGGGATCTGTGAGCGTCTCACGCCGGGCACGCAGTACCTCGCGGTGGTCAAGGCGAACGCGTACGGACACGGCGATACGGCGGTCGCCCGTGCGGCGCTGGAGGCCGGCGCGACCTGGCTCGGTGTGATCCTGGTCGACGAGGGGATCCGGCTGCGCGACGCCGGGATCGAGGCGCCGATCCTCCTGCTGCACGAGCCGCCGGCCGACCGCGCGGTCGATGTGATCGCGCATCGCCTGACGCCGTCGGTTTTCACCGAGGGCGGGATCGCCGCGCTCGGCGACGCGGCAGAGCGCACGGGTACGACGATCCCGGTGCATCTCAAGATCGATACCGGGCTCAACCGGCTCGGCGTTCCGTTCGACGGCCTGGATGAGATCGCGCGCGTCCTCGTCAAGGAGTCCCGGCTCGAGCTTCAGGCGGTCTTCTCGCATTTCGCGTTCGCCGACGAGCCTGCGAACCCGTTCATCGACACGCAGATCGCGCGCTTCGAAGAGGCTTGCGCGCGCGCGTCTGCCCTCGGGCTCTCGTGGGACTTCCGTCACATCGGCAACTCCGCGGCCGCGTTGTCGCGGCCCGACGCGCACCTCGACATGGTGCGCGTCGGCATCGCCACGTACGGCCTGGCGCCCTCAACCGCGTGCGCGGAGATCGTTCCGCTGAAGCCCGCGCTGTCCCTCAAGGCGAAGGTCGCGATGGCGAAGCGCGTCGCCGCGGGAGAGGGCGTCTCGTACGGTCTTCGCTATCGCCTCGAGCGGCCGGGCACCATCGTCTCGCTTCCGCTCGGGTATGCGGACGGTTGGACGCGCGCGCTCTCGGGCAACGCGGAGGTGCTTATCGGCGGGCGCCGGTATCCGACCGTGGGAACCGTGTGCATGGACTCGTTCATGGCCGACCTCGGCGACGACGAGTGCGCGATCGGGGACGAGGCCGTGCTGATCGGCGCCCAAGGATCCGAACGGATCACCGCCGAGGACGTCGCCGCACGCGTCGGCACGATCAACTACGAAGTCGTCACGCTCCTCACGCCCCGCCTCGAGCGCGTGTTCGTCGGGTAACGATGGCGAGCAGCCGGGCGAGGAAGCGCGGGATCCTTCTCGGCACTCTCGCGGCCGGTGCTGCGGCCGGGCTCGCGGTGGAGCGATACGTCGTCGGCCGCGACCGCAAGCGACCCGACCCCGAAGCGCACGAATCGTTCGGCGAGCTCCACGGCCGCGTGGAAACCGTCGAGTCGCCCGATGGAACGCGCTTGCACGTCGAGGTCTTCGAGGGAAAGGGACCGACGATCGTGTTCGCGCACGGCTTCTCGCTGAACCTCGGTATGTGGCACTACCAGATGCGCGACCTGCCCCCGGCGTGCCGGCTCGTCGTCTACGACCACCGCGGGCACGGCCGTTCCGAGAAGGCCAAGCGCGGCGACTGGTCGCTCGAGGCGCTGGCGCGAGACATGGACGCGGTCGTGCGCGCGCACGGCGGGCCCGATCCCGTGGTCATCGTCGGCCACTCGATGGGCGGCATGACGACGCTCAAGTTCTGCGAAGTGTTCCCCGAGCTGATCGGGTCGCGCGTCGCGGCGCTCGCGCTCGTCAACACCACGGCCGTCGACGTCATGGGTGGGATGCTGCCC
>JBASRP010000466.1:0-3350 GCA_049273905.1 Actinomycetota bacterium | reverse complement strand
GGGGAGGGCCGCGCCTTCTCGAGCGGCCTCGACACGTCTCTCTTCGCGTCGGGGATCGGGGGCGGCAGCCCGCTCACGCTGGACATCGGAGCGTTGCAGGAGTGTTTCACCGTCTACGAGACGATCGGCGTCCCGACGATCGCGGCCGTGCGCGGTGTCGCGCTGGGAGGAGGGATCCAGCTTGCCGCGGCGTGCGATCTGCGCGTGGCCGCCGACGACGCCGAGATGGCGGTCTACGAGATCCGCTGGGGGATCATCCCCGACCTCGGTGGGACGCAACGCCTTCCCCGCCTGATCGGCCTCGGGCGCGCTAAGGAGCTGATCCTGACCGGACGCAAGGTCACAGCGTCCGAGGCCCTCGCGTGGGGCCTCGTCAATCGTGTGGTGCCCGCGGAACGGGTAAAAGAGGAAGCAGTGGCGTGGGCGCGCGAGCTGGCCGGCGGACCACCGCTCGCGCTGTCGGCGGCGAAACGTCTCGTCGCGGCGGCCTTCGATGCCCCCGTGCCCGCGGGTCTCGTCCGGGAAGCGATGATCAACCGGAGGCTCCTGGCGTCCGATGATTTCAGGGAGGCCGTCGTTGCGCGTTTCGAGAAACGGCGCCCGCAGTTCAACGCCAGGTGAGATGCCTTGTCCGGCTTGGAAAACGGACCCTATAATCGAAGGACGCAGCGAAGCGGCGACTTCAGCGGCCCTCTGAGGTTACGGATGCCACTCTCCGAGCACGAACAGCGGATCCTGGAAGAGATCGAGCGTCGTCTCGTCGCGGACGATCCGAAGTTCGCCCGCGAGGTCTCAACGGGCGGACCGCAAGGCGCGGCGCTGAAGCGTGTGAAACGTGCCGTCGGGTTGTTCGTCGTCGGTTTTGCTCTGCTCATTGCAGGACTTCTCCTGGCCGGGAACGCTCTGATCTTCCTCGGCATCGGCGCGTTCGCCGTGATGGTGACGTCGGCGGCGCTGATCGCGTCCGGTATCAAGCAGGTGAGCCGTGAACGTCCCGCGGAAGCGGCCCGGCGCCAGGGTTGGTTCGGCCGCATGGAAGAACGCTGGCGCAAGCGCTACGAGCGTGGTGACTCTACGTAACGATGCGTTGTGTTAGATCGCGCGCACGGCGCGCGATTTTTTTTCGCGCGACGTCGCCTTTTCGAAAGTAATGTCGTGTCACGTCTTGCCTCGCGGGGCGCCGTGATTTAGAAAAGAGCATTCGCAACACCTTCCCCTCTAAGACACGTCACTTAACCGCGTACGGAGTCGCACTCGATGGATGGATTCACCGCCCTACAGGCGTCTCGTTTCACAGGTACCACTGGGAACCAGCTCCGCTACTGGGACAAGATCGGCCTCGTGAAGCCTGGCGTTCAAGCGACCGGCGGTCGTCCCGGCGTGCGGCGCCTCTATTCCTTCCGCGATCTGATCGCGCTGAAAGTCGTTAAGTCGCTCCTCGACGGCGGTATGTCACTCCAGCGCGTCCGGCGGGCCTACCAATACCTGCGGGACAACGCGCATCTCGACGAACACCTCTCGACCGTGAAGCTCATCACGGACGGGAAGAGCATCTTCAAGGTCGCGCGGGACGAGGGCGAGATCCTCGACATGCTCCGGCAGGGGCAGATGGCCTTCTTCATCGCTATCGACCGTATCGCCGGCGAGGTCGGCAACGGCGTGAATGAATTCCTGCGTGATCGCGAGCAGTTCGTGCGCACGCTCCGGACCGTCGAACACGAGCTGGAACTGGAGACCTCTCCCAGGCGCGCGCGCCGCCGCAGCTCCGCCTAGCGGATCCGCGTCAATCCGCGGGGCGTCGACGGCCGGAACCGCCGGCGGCTCGACGGATCGGTCCTCCACCAGGCCCATCCGAGTGTGGCCAGCACGCGCGTCCGCCGGGGGATCCCGCCGCTCACCATCGTGCGAGCCGATCGTGCGAGCTTCGCGACGGCCTCAGGATCGGCGCCGTTGGGTGGGGCGTACACCGCCTCGACCGATCGGAGCGCGAGAAGCTCGAGCGCCTCGCCATCCGAGGAAGTCCCTGCCAGGCGCCGGGCGTGTTCGAGCGGCGTCTCGGCTACGCGACGTCCGGCTCCGGCGGCCGCGCACCAATCGAGGAAGTCGAGATAGCGGACCGCGATCCGGTCCTGCGCCGTGCGGGCGCGCCGGCGGCGAAGGGCTCGGCGGACACGGGCGGCGATCGGGAAAGCGACGAGGAGCAACAGAAGCAGTGCGCCGGCCGCGAGCCCCACGGGGACGAACCGGCCGGCCAGGGTCGTGTTGCGCGAGCCGAGGTTCTCCGGTTCGGGCGCTTGGCGTCCGTCGGTCGGGCTGTCGGTCGGCGTCGGTTCCTCGGAGGCCGAGGGTGTCGGCGAGGGGGACTGCTCCGGCAGCACGGTGGCGGGAGACGTGTACGGCGGAACGACGAGTGAGTCGGAGCGGGGCGTCGGCTCGAACTCGACCCAACCGTACGGTGGGATCAGGATCTCGACCCAGGCGTGCGCGTTGCGTGTGGTGACGACCACTTCGTCCGGCGTGTTGGTCGGGTCGCCGCCGGCGAACCCGACAGCCACCCGGGACGCCAATCCGAGCGTGCGCGCCATGACCGCCATGGCGGTCGCGAACTGCTCGCAGTATCCGCGCTTGATATCGACCAGGAAATCCCTGATGTTCGAGATCGAATGCTTCAGCGCGACGTTCTCGTCGTAGGTGAAGGTCCGGAGGCGCTTCTGGAGGGCAACCGCTTCGAGGAACGGCTCCTCGTCGGTGGCCCCGGCCTCCTCCACCCAAGACCGTGCGATCGCGTGGACGTCGTCGATCTGCTGCTGGTACACGCCGCCGGGCAGGTCGGTGTACGGGAGGATCCGGGGGTCGTTCTCGAAGGGGCGCGGCGCGAGTTTGAGCTGTTCGTATCCGAGTTGGGGCAGGCGGCTCGTGACGGTGAACTTCATGCCGTCGCGCAGGTCGTGGTCGGCGATCAAGGTGCGGCTCTCGGAGTGGAGTGACACGCCGCCGAGGTCGTCGACGCGGACCGGCTCGTACGCCGCCGGCAGCCACGGACCGGCGAGGCCGGAGATCTCGAACCTCTGCACCATGCGCACCTGCGACGACAAGCTCTGCGGCGCGACGGACCGGTCCGAGATGCGACGGTCGCGCGTCTGGGGGTCCGTGCGCCAGGTCTGTCCGTCGAAACGGTCGAGCGCCGTCAGGCGCCAGTACGCGGAGCCGCGGCTGTTCACCGTGAAGAGCTTGATCGGCAGTCGCGCGTGGAGGCGCGGCTGGATCGAGACGAGCGGGTTGATCGCCGCTCGGTTGCCTTGGCCGCCGACACCCCGCAGGCCCGGCGGTGCGCCGAACCCCGGCAGGAC
>JBASRP010000465.1:0-4362 GCA_049273905.1 Actinomycetota bacterium | reverse complement strand
GTTCCCGCCTGGCGCGCAGGCGCGGCGGGGCTCCCGGTCGATGATGAGGAGCTTCGACCGCACCCGCCGCGCGCGGGTGCTGGTTGCGGTTCTGCTCTCCGCCGCGATCGTGCTCGTCACGATCGACTTCCGCACCGAGGGCGACGGGCCCTTGGACGCGATCGGCCGGGGGATCATGAGCGTGATCGGCCCCATCCAGGACGGAGTCTCGAACGCCCTGCGGCCGGTCGGAGACTTCCTGGCCGGCTTCACCCAGGTCGGCTCGCTGAAAGAGCAGGTCAGGCTCCTCGAGGAGCAGAACGCCACCCTCCAGAACGAGAGGCAGCAAATCACGGACCTCTTCCGCGAGAACGCCGAGCTGCGGACCGCCCTCGGCCTGAAGGAGCGGTTCGATTTCAAGACCTTGACGGTCCGGGTCACCGGCGTGGGCCCGTCGAACTTCGAGCAGACGGTTTTCATCGACCGCGGCCAAGCCGACGGCGTCCGCCGGGACATGCCGGTGATCGCCGGGCAGGGGCTCGTCGGCCGGGTCGTTTCCGTCGGAACGCATACGGCTCGCGTGCTGCTGCTGATCGATCCTTCGAGCGCGGTCGCGGCGCGCGTCTCATCGAACGGCGAGACCGGTGTCCTCGAAGGGAGGACCGGCGACGAGCTGCGGTTCGATCTGTTCGATCCCGACGCCGCGCTGACGATTGGTGACACCGTCGTGACATCCGGCTACCAGGGCGGCGTCTATCCCGCCGGCATCCCCATCGGAACGATCGCGCGCATCGAACCGAAGGGCGAGCAGCTGACGCGCCGCGCGTGGGTCCGGCCGTTCGTCGATTTCACGGGCCTCGACTTCCTGTTGGTCGTCACCGGCACGCAGAAGGCGAAGCGATGATCTGGCGCCGGACGCTGCTCCTCTCCCTGTTGATCGTCACGGGTCTGGTGATCGAGACGTCCGTCCTCGGCGAGGCGACGCTCGGGGGGACGAAGCCGCAATTGCTCTTGCTGATGACCGTCGCGCTTGCGATGGGCGAGGGCCCGGCGCTCGGCGCCGGGTTCGGATTCACCGCCGGCCTCGCGACCGATCTGCTGACCGGACTGCCGGCGGGACTGACGTCGATCACGTACACGATCGTCGGGTACGCGGTCGGTGCGATCCGGGCGCAGGTGCAGACGCCGACGGCCTGGCTTCCGGTCGCGATGGAGTTCACGGCGACGTTCGCCGGCGTGCTGCTGTACGGCGGGATCGCGTTGATCCTCGGTCAGGAGGCCGTCGGCGGGATCGAGCTGGTGCTTCACGCCGTGTTCGCGGCCTGCTACAGCGCTCTGCTGACCCCGTTCCTCTATCCGCTCGTGCGCGGCCTCGGGTCGCGCCTGCGTCCGGCGAGTGTGATCCCCCGATGATCACCAGCGAAGAGCGCGTCCGGTTCCGCGTCGCGATCCTCGGCGTGATCGTGCTCGCGATGTTGAGCGTCCTGCTGTCGCGCCTGTGGTTCCTGCAGGTCCTGACCGGCGAGCGCTACGCCCACGCGTCCGAGACGAACCGCGTCCGCATCGTGTGGCTGGAAGCGCCGCGCGGCCGGATCCTCGATCGCAACGGCGTCGAGCTGGCGAAGAACCGCCCATCGCTGGCCGTCGGCTTGCGGCGCGACGACCTGCGCGACCCTGCGCTGCGCAACCGCGTCGTCGCGCGGCTCTCGAAGCTCCTGAAGGTTCGCGGCAAGGACATCATCCGGAGGCTCAACGACAAGCGCGTGTCTCCCTACCGGCCGGCGATCGTCGCGACCGACGTGTCCGAGGCCGCCATCTTCGAGATCCGCGAGCACGCCGAGCGCTATCCCGGCGCGGAAACGCTGATGCTCCCGGTGCGCACATATCCGAAGGGCACGCTCGCCGCACACGTCCTCGGCTACATCGGCGAGACCAACGAGGCGGAGCTCGACAAGCTGCGCGCCAAGGGCTACCGCCTCGGCGACTCGATCGGACGGACCGGCGTCGAGCGCACGTACGAGGAATACCTGCGGGGCGACCCCGGCATCGAGAAGCTCGAAGTGAACTCCTCGGGGATCGTGCTGCGCGCCCTCACCTCGGTCGAAGCGAAGCCGGGTAACGACGTGATGCTGACGCTCGACGCCGGCGTTCAGTCCGTGGCAGAGGAGGCCCTCGCCGCCGGCATCGAGCGCGCGAAGGGCCGCACCTTCCAGGAGACGGGTGAGCACTTCCTCGCTCCGGCCGCCGGCGTCGTCGTCCTGGACGCTCAGACCGGCGACGTGGTCGCGATGGCCAGCAACCCCACGTTCGATCCCAGCAAGTTCGTCGGCGGCGTGGACCAAAAATACTTCAAGTTCCTGAACGATCCCGACAACCACTTCCCGTTGCTCAACCGCGCGATGCAGTCCTCGTATCCGCCGGGGTCGACGTTCAAACCGTTCATGGCGTCGGCGGCGCTCAACAGCGGAGCGATGTCGCCGGGGTCGACGCTGCCCTGCACCGGGGCGTTCGACTTCGGAGATCGCACGTTCCACAACTGGAAGGGCGGCAGCGGAAGCATCACGCTCTCGCAAGCGCTGGTCGAGTCGTGCGACACCGTTTTCTACCGGCTCGCAGCGAACTGGTGGCTGAAGGAGCGGCGGGACGAGCGCGCCGGCCGCAAGGTCTACGAGGTCATGCAGGACTGGGCGAAGCGGTACGGCATCGGTCGCGCGACGAAGATCGATCTGCCGAACGAGGAGGACGGGCGCGTGCCCGGCCGCGCGTACAAGCAACGGATCTACGACCTCAACAAGGTCGGCTGGTGCAACCGCGCGAAGCGCACGCACGACGCGTTGTACGAGGACCTGTGCGAACGCGGGTACCTGTGGCGGGGCGGTGACGCGATCAACATGTCGATCGGCCAGGGCGACGTCTTGGCGACGCCGCTGCAGATGGCCGTCGGGTACGCCGCGGTCGCGAACAGCGGTCGCGTGATCCGCCCGCACGTCGGTTACAAGATCCTCGACAAGGACGGCTCGGTGGAGAAACAGATCAAGACCGAGGTCGTCTCGCGCGTGAAGATGTCGCGTGCGGACTTCACCTACGTCCAGAACGCGCTGCGGCAGGTCGCGCTCCGTGGGACGGCCGTCTTCCCGTTCCGCGGCTGGCCGCTCGAGCGCATCCCGGTCGCCGCGAAGACGGGGTCGGCCGAGATCGCCGGCAAGCAGCCTTTCTCGTGGTTCGCAGCGTACGCGCCGGCCGACAAGCCGAAGTACGTCGTCGTGTCGGTCGTCGAACAGGCGGGGTTCGGATCGCAGGTGTCGGGGCCGGTCGTGCGGCGGATCATGGACAAGCTGTTCGGCTTGCCGCTCACGCCGGTCGTCTTCGGGGTTCGGAGCGACTGATGGCGTTCGAGGGATCCGTCGGCCGTGTCGAGCGCATCGGGCGCGAGCGCCTCGTGCCCGCGCGCCTGTCGGAGAAGGCGCCGATCCGTCACCTCGATCCGACGCTCGTGATCATGTCCCTGCTCCTCGCGGGGTTCGGCGCGCTCATGGTCTATTCGGCGACCTACGCGCGCCTCGAGGACAACGGGCTGCCGCCCCGCTACTACCTGGACCGGCAGCTGATCTTCGCGGCCGTCGGTGTGATCGCGATGGGCGTGCTCGCCGTCTTCAGCTACCGCAAGCTGAAGGCGTGGGCCTGGCTCGCGTACGCCGTCGGCGTGCTTTTGCTGATCGCGGTGCTGAGTCCCGCCGGCACGAAGGTCGCCGGCGCACAGCGCTGGATCGCGATCGGGATCTTCCAGATCCAGCCGTCGGAGATCGCGAAGCTCGCCCTGATCATCACGCTGGCCGCCGTGCTGGGCGAGCGGAAGGGATCGCCGGAGACGATCGACGTCTTCAAGTGCATCGTGCTCGTCGCCGTTCCCGCTTTGTTCGTCTACATGCAGCCGGACCTCGGGACGCTGCTCGTGATGCTCGCCATCCTCGGGGGGATGCTGCTCGTCTCGGGAACGCGCATGCGGCTGCTGATCGTGATGGTGATGCTCGGGGTCATTGCGTTCTGGGGCATCCTCCACCTCGGGCTCTTGAAGGACTACCAGGTCGCCCGGTTCACGGCGTTCCTCGATCCGCGGAGCGATCCGCAACGCACGGGCTACAACCTCGCGCAGTCGAAGATCGCGATCGGCTCGGGCCAGTTCACCGGCCGCGGTCTGTTCAACGGGACGCAGACGAACCTCCGTTTCGTCCCGGAGCAGCACACGGACTTCATCTTCACGGCGGTCGGCGAGGAGTTGGGCTTCCTGGGAGCGGGCCTCTTCGTCGTGATGTTCGGGTTCTTCGTCTGGCGCGGTGTGCGCATAGCGATGATGGCGAAGGACCACTTCGGGACCTTACTGGC
>JBASRP010000461.1:0-3131 GCA_049273905.1 Actinomycetota bacterium | reverse complement strand
GAACACGCGGGCGGGCGCCGCCGGCCGCCTCCAGAGAATCGACGACCTCCCCGGCGCGCGCGATCCGTTCGCCGTACGGCGGCAACGGGATGCCGAAGGCGCGATGCTCGGCCTCGTACCAGCCGGCGCCGAGCCCGAGGATGAACGCCGGACCTATCGTTCGCGCCGCGTGCGCGACGAGCGCGGGCGCACGCATAGTCGCTGCGAGGACGAGGGTTCCGACATCGATCCCCGGAACCGCGCGGGTCAACGCCGCCGCCGATACGAACGGCTCGAGGGCGCCGGAGGGCACCCCGTCGGGCCCCACGGCGAAGGGATGGTCCGATAGCCACACCGCATCGAGGCCGGCGGCCCGGGCATGGGCCGCCATCCGCTGCAAGGCCGGCCAGACCCCCCCGTCCACATCGATCTCGTACTGCGGAAGGGCCACCCCCACCCGTCTCGTCCTTCCGCCGTCGACCACTGTTAGTAAATAGTTCGCACTTTGAGCGTTTCGCTCGTTTGAACTAGGGTAGAACACGCAGAACGGTCGTTCGGGCACGCATGGAGGCGACGATGGCCACCAGAATGAGCCTCGGGGACACCAGTCACGGGATCACTCCGGGGATCTCCCCGGAGCAGGCGCGGGCCGACTACCTGGCCCGGAGCCTCGAAGAGATCCGCCGGTTCCTGTCCACGCCGCTGAAGGACCGCAACCAGGTCCTCGCCGCGCTGCGCAGAGTGAGCGGCGTGCTCGACCGGATCCCTCCGCAGGTCTAACCCCTTTCTATCTCCGCATCCGGCCGCGCGGCCTAGTTCTCGCATCCCCCGAGACTCCTATCAAGCGACCCGAGGCGCCTGCCGATAAAACGGACGAAAGGCCCGGAGAGGTGGACGCGTCTGGACGATACGCCCTCCGGGACTTCGGCGTTTTCAGGGAGGCAGACGGTGGAGGGTGCGGTCGAACCGGAGCCGCGGCTGACGTTCGTGCGCGGCAGGTCACGGTTCATCGACGCGGCGCAGAGCTGGCTCGCCGATCCGGGCGGGCGTGCGGCGGCGCTGCTGGGCCTGCTTGCCGCCGGCTTCATCGCGTGGCAGTTCGCGGGGTGGGGCGGCGCCGATCACCGCACGCTGATCAGCGACGTCGCCTTCATCCCGGTGAGCATCACCGGCGCATGGCTGGCGTGGCGCGCCGCCGGACGCGAGGACCTCGACGACCGCACGCGACGCGCATGGAAGATCATCGCGGTCTCGTTCTTCTTCTATTGGATCGGCGACACGATCTTCACGCTCGAAGAGAACCTCGGCTCGGCGCCGTTCCCGTCGATCGCCGACGCCGCGTACATCGTCTTCTACCCGCTGCTGCTGTGGGGCGTGCTGTCGTTCCCGACGGCGCCGCAGAAGGCCGCCGACCGCGCCAAGCTCTGGCTCGACACGGGCACCGTGATGCTCGGTGGCTACATGGTCCTCTGGTATTTCGCGCTGGGACCGACGGCGAAACAGGTCGGCTCGACCCCGCTAGAAACCTTCGTTTCCGTGGCGTATCCGATCGGCGATCTCGTGCTCATCTTCGCGATCACCCGGATCCTCTTGCGCCAGCCGACGAGCGCCGTCGGACGCGCCATCACGATCCTGGCCGTCGGCTTGGTCTTGTTCGTCATCGCCGACGTCGCGTTCGCGGCGCTGTCGTTCAGCGAGTCGTATGAGGGCGGCGACTGGCCGGACTCGCTCTGGATTGTCGCGCAGGTCCTCTTCGCGATCGCCGCCCAGTACCAGTTCTGGCGCGCGTCACGGCAGGCGCAGGAGCAGGTCGTCGAGACGCCGCGGGTCCGTCAGTTCAGCCCGCTCCCATACCTCGCCGTGTTCGGCGCTTTCGGATTGCTTTGGGTCGTCGGATGGCATGAGGCTGCGTACCCGCTCGGCGGACTGATGCTCGGCGCCGTCGGCATCACCGCGCTCGTCGTCTCGCGACAGGTCGCCGCGCTGCGCGAGAACCTGCAACTGATGAAGGAGCTGCACGAACTGGCCAGCACGGACGTGCTGACCGGGTTGCAGAGCCGCCGCAACTTCTTCGAAACGGCCGAGCGCGAATTCTATCTCGCCCGCCGTCACGGCCGTCCGTTGAGCGCGATGATGATCGACATCGACCATTTCAAGACCGTCAACGACACCTACGGTCACGCGACCGGCGACGCCGCGCTCGAGATGCTCGCGCACGCGTGCCGGGACAGCCTGCGCCTGACAGACCTGCTCGGCCGGTACGGCGGCGACGAGCTCGTCGCGCTCCTCCCGGAGAGCGACGTCGACGCAGCGCTCGAGGCCGCGGCGCGCATCCGCACCGCCGTCGACGACACGGTGCTCGAGATCGACGGTCATCCGATGAAGGTCACGATCAGCGTCGGCGTGTCGACCGCCGAGGGCGCCGCGGACCTCGCTCAGCTTTTGCGCCGCGCCGATCGCGCGCTGTACGAAGCGAAGCAGGCCGGCCGCAACACCACGCGCGCACTGAGCGCGTAGCCGCCTTTTCTACCCCTTTTTCTCCGGCGATTGAGGCCGTCTTGGGCCGGGTACAGGCCTTTCATAAGGCAAGCGAAGGAGGTGCCTTGTGTTCAGACGCAGACCCGTTATGGCACACGAAGGCCCGGCCGATACCCGTGAACCGATGCGCATGGGAACCGGCATGGTGCTCGGCACCGCGGGGCAAAGCATGCTCTTCACGCTCGTCGGTTCCGCCGGCCTGATCGTGGCAGCGTTCCTCGACTGGATCCGGCCCGAAGGTATCCGCGGGATCGACGTCGGGTATCGCGCGTTCTACCGGACGAACTTCTCGGTCGACGCAACGTTCCTCCGGTCGGCCGGAGCGGTCTCCATCATGATCGGGATCCTCGCGATCCTCGGGCTCGCGTCGCGGGCCGGCTGGATCACGCGGCTCGCCGGTGCGCTCGGGATCATCGCGTTCGCGTTGTTCACGATCACGCTGTATCGCGCGGACTTCGATCTTCCCCGCGCTCTCGGGCCCGGGATGTGGGTCATGCTCGGCGGCGCACTCGTGACGATGTTCGGAGGCTTCTTCGCGACGCGACCCCGCGTCGTCGTGACGAACACGACCGAGTAGCTCTTGCGGAGTGGCGTCCCGCGGCCCAGCCGCGGGA
>JBASRP010000455.1:0-2226 GCA_049273905.1 Actinomycetota bacterium | reverse complement strand
CGCGTCGCCCACATCGGCGCGCGGCATGCCGCGCGCCAGCGGGTTCTCCGCGTGGAATCGTGCGAGGGCGGCCTCCAGACTCTTCGTCTTGTCCTCTCGCCAGGCATGGGCCACCGCGTAGCCGCGGACCGGTCCGATGCTCTGCGTCGAGCCGGTGAGCCACGCGAGGTCGGTGATAGGGACGACACCGCGCTCCGCGACGACGAGCGCCGCGAGGCCCTCGCGGTCCGCGGCACGGCGCGCCTGCAGGTCCTCGATCCTCTTCTTCAGCGCTGCATCGCCGAGACGTGACACCGTGGGGTGCGCGTCGAGGACCGTCCCGCCGGCGACGGTCGTTCCGCGCCCGGCGTCGCGAAGGACGAAACGATCGAACTCGGCGGCGACCACCGGCTCCGACGGCGAGAGGCGCGCGAACGCTTCCCCGCCGGGCGCGAGCCGGTCGGGATCGAGGAAGCGGATCCGCACGTCGACCTCCGCTGCTCCGATGTGGAGCTTGAAAGCGCCGCGACCGGTGAGCGGACGTTCGAGATCGCGCACCGGTTTCACGACGACGTCGAGGACATCGGTCGCGCGCCATTGGCCGGGGCGTACGACGGCATCGCCGCGAACCACGGCCGCGCGGTCGAGGCCGGCGAGGTTCAACGCCACCCGGCTGCCGGGCTCGATCTCGTCTCGTTTCGTCTTGTGGGACTGGATCGAGCGCACGCGAGCGCGGTGCGCGGAAGGGAGGATCTCGATCTCGTCCTCCACGCGCAGCGATCCTCCCTTGAGGGTCCCGGTGACGACGGTGCCGGCGCCTTTCATCGAGAACGAGCGGTCGACGAACAACCGGGGCCGGCCGCGGTCCTCGCTCGGCGGCGTTCGGTCGAGCAGCGCGTCGAGTGCAGCCAGCAGGTCCCCGACGCCCTCGCCGTTCGTCGCGGAGACCGGAACGATCGGTGCCCCGGCCAGAGCGGTCCCGTCTAGCCGCTTGCCGATCTCGGCGCCGACCTGCGCGAGCTCCGCACCGTCGACGAGGTCGCTCTTCGTCAGCGCGACGACGCCGCCACGCGCGCCGAGCAGGTCGAGGATCGCCAGATGCTCCTCGGACTGCGGCTTCCATCCCTCGTTCGCCGCGACGACGAAGATCGTGGCGTCGATCGACCCGACGCCGGCGAGCATGTTGTGCACGAACCGCTCGTGGCCCGGCACGTCGACGATCCCGATCTCGCGGCCGGACGGAAGTGTCAGCCACGCGAACCCGAGATCGATCGTGAGCCCGCGCTCCTTCTCCTCGACGAGGCGGTCGGGATCGATGCCGGTGAGCCGCTCGATGAGCGTGCTCTTGCCATGGTCGACGTGACCTGCGGTGCCGAGGACGTACATGAAGGTGATGCTAGCGGGGCGGTGCTAGCGCGCGCGCCGCTGCGCGGGGTGACGCTCGACGTGTGCGTCGATCCGAGAACCCAGAGCGTCGATGCGTGAGCTAAGCCTCGAATCGAGGGTGTCGATGCGTGAGGTCAGCGACGAGTCAAGGGCGTCGATCCTGGCATTCACCGAAGAGTCGAGTGAGTCGATCCTTGCATTGAGCGATGCGCCGAGCGCGTCGATGCGACTACCGAGGTGGAAGAAAGCTCCGAAGAGAGCTGCCGCCAACAACCCGATGGCGCTCCACGCGACGGCGATCATCTCGGAGATTGTAGCGCCGCCGTGCTCTCTCCATGATCGGAGGTGGCCGTCTCGCGACGAGAACGACTCTCAGGAGGAGAGAGCCGATCCGATAGCCGCGAGGATCTTCTCGTCATCCCCCCGCGCGACCGTCCTTAGATCGATCAACGTCCGTCCGCCGTCGACGCGCGCGATCACCGGAGGATCATGGCGGCGCAGCGCGGCCGCGATTCGATCCGGTTGGGCTGACGTGATGGCGATCACCCGCGAGGCGATCGCGTGGCCCGGCAGCGACCCTCCGCCCGTCACGCTCTCGCCATCCTCCACCGTTGCTGCGCCGGATGGGAGCGCGGCGACGATCCGTTCCGCGCGCGCTCTGATCTCCTCCGACGTTGCGCCGATCGCGGCGACCGCCGGGATCTCGTTTGAAGAGCCGCGCGCGTGCGCGAGCGCGGTCGCCTCCATCGCGGCGAGCGTCATCTTGTCCGCGCGCACCGCCCGTGCGATCGGGTTCCGCCGGCACAGCTCGACGAGTTCGCCGCGGCCGACCAGCACGCCGGCTTGCGGACCGCCGAGGAG
>JBASRP010000433.1:0-1745 GCA_049273905.1 Actinomycetota bacterium | reverse complement strand
CTTCAACGCCTTCCAGTCGATCGTCGAAGCGATGATGCCCACCGAACCCCATTGGTACCTCGGACTCCTCGGTACAGATCCAGCGCGTCGACGCGCCGGCGTCGGGCGCGCATTGCTCACGCCGATGCTCTCGCGTGCAGACTCCGACGGGCTGCCCGTGTTCCTCGAGACGGGGAACGCAGGCAACGTCGCGATCTACGAACGCTTCGGGTTCGGGACTCTCACGGAGGCCGACGTGCCCGACGGCCCGCACGTCTGGGGGATGCTCCGCGCGCCGGCGTGATCAGTCGCGCCCGGCGGAAGGATGCAAGAACGGGACGGAACCGGTCCATCCCGTCCGCAGGACCTCGACGAGCGACGGCGGCGTGATCAGCGTTGCCGTTCCGCGCGGGCGGGTCGCGCGAGCCGCGTACCCGGCGACGGTCCAGCGCAGGATCTCGCGCCGGAGGACGATCCAAGGCACTCCGTCCTTCAGGACGAACGCGCCGTCGGGGAGATCGGAGAACAGCATCTCGTGGACCCGATGGGCGCGCGTCGTAGGATCAACGCGTTCTTCGTGGAGCGCGGCGTCGATCGCGTCGGCACCCGACCCGCGACGATGGCGGGTATCCCAGATATCGACGAAACGGTTGAAGTCCTCGCGGCGACACAGCGCGCAAGGTCTGTGCCCGGCGGCGAAGGCGGTCGCCTCGTCGAGGAAGAACAGCTCCGTGAAGCGGCCGGGCTGCATCAGCGGATGCCGATGCCAGCCCTTGAACCGCAAGCGGCACGCGATCCAGCGCTTGCCGTTGTAGCGGCGACGGATCGCGCCGCCGGCGTCGTGCAGGCAGCCGCGGTTCGCGTAGACGCCCGCGCGCGGGATCGGCGATCAGCTCGCCGAGCGGCGTGACGCGGTTCCGGAGCGGCACGGCCCAACCCTAGGTGACGTATCGGACGTTGCGGCAAGGTCGGTAGTGCAGGTGTACCGATTCGGGCCGCGCGTCCCACCGAGAGCGAACCCGAAGTCACACCTGGGTCGTTTTTCAGAACAGCGGGCGATGCCGCCTGCCTTTGACGCCCGGAGGCGACATGAACGAGACAGCGGACTGGACCCGGCGGGTCGACCAGATGACCGGCGCGACGGTTCACGAGCAGCTCCGCACGGTCGTGCGCGACGCGGAAGAGATGCTCAACAAGTTCACGTCGACGGCGTACGAGCACGGCGGGCTGCTCCTCGACGCGCAACGTGAGACTGAGCTTTCCATAGCCGCCAAGATCGATAGGTTCTCCGCCGACGTCGCGTCGTACATGGACACCATCACGGCGCGCCTCGCTGCGATCGAAGAGACGCAAAGGGCGACGAGCGCGCTCCTCTCTTCGCTCTTCGAAGAGTCGCCCGCCAGGCCTACGATCGCAGCCGCGTCCTAGGCCTCCACCGCTTCGCCGGCGCGTCCGGCAGTAGGATCGCGCGCCGGATGACCACGTTCGCTCACGCTGCCGTCTGTTCACCGCTCACACTCGCGTCTGAGATCGGACGCGACGTCTTACGAGACGGGGGGAACGCCGTCGACGCGGCGATCGCGACCAACCTGGCTCTGGCCGTCGCGTATCCACACATGTGCGGGGTCGGCGGGGACCTGCTCGGGATGGTGTGGTCCCGTGGCGAACTCACCGGCATCAATTCGAGCGGCGTGCTTCCGGCCGCCGCGGTGCTCCCGTCCGACGGTGTTCCGCAGCGCGGCGTCGGATCCGCGACGGTTCCGGGT
>JBASRP010000431.1:0-2442 GCA_049273905.1 Actinomycetota bacterium | reverse complement strand
GCTCGGTAAACCCCGCCCGGAGCAAGGCCAAGCAGGACACCGTTTCCGGCGGCCCGTCGGAGCGCCGCGAAAGCGGCTCGGTGTCCGGGTAGGCCGCACGAGGCCGGCGGCGACGCCGGTCCCAGAGAGATGGTCACCCCGCCGCCACGGCGTGAGCCCGAGCGGCGGACAGGAGCCCGCTTATAGGCCGGCTTCCGGAACGTGGAGGGCCTCCCGAGAGGGAGGCCCTCCGCTCTTTCGATAAACGTGGTTGCTGCTTAGAGTCCATCCACCCGCCCCGAAGGAGGATCCGTATGGCTCTCGAAGCCGACGAACTCGGCCACCGCATGCCGCTGCATCCCGTGTTGCGAGATCAGCACACGAGGCGCGACAAGAGCATGCAGCTGCGGATCGCCGACGTGATCACCAGCTTCTCGGGATCTATGCGCTTCGTGTACATCCACGTCGTCTGGTTCGCGGTCTGGATCGGTTTCCGCGTCGAGAAGTACCCGTTCGGCCTGCTGACGATGATCGTGTCGCTCGAAGCCATCTTCCTGTCCACGTTCGTGCTCATCAGTCAGAACCGCGCGGACGAGCGCCGGCAAGCGATGGCCGATCACGAGTGGCAGCTCGTGCAAGCGGAAGAGAAGGAGAATCAAGAGCTGCTCGACATCTCCCGGCAGATCCTCGATCTCACGCAGCAGGTTCACGCCTTGGTGAAACGCTCGGATACAGTCTGACGCGATGCTGAAAGCGATCTGCCACGTCGAGGGATCCGGGTGGACGGAGGTCCACGACGTCGCGCGCATCTCGGACCTCATCCAGACCGACGGCACCGTCGTGTGGGCCGAGGTGGACGTCGCGACACTCACCGCCAAGGACACGGGGACGGTCAGCGAGGAGTTCGGCCTTCACCCGCTCGCGGTCGAGGACGCGATCAGCCTCAAGCAGCGCCCGAAGTTCGAGGCGTACGAGGGGCACCTTTTCACGGTCATGCATCAGCTCGACGAGATCGACGGCCAGCTCGAGGCGAAGCAGATCGCATGTTTCATCGGGAAGGGATGGGTCCTGACCGTCCACGACCACGCCGAGCGGACCCTCGACGAGGTCGAGCGCCGGCTGCGCGCGCAGCCCAAGCCGCGCGAGCGCGGGCCGTCGCACATCATGCACACGCTCCTCGATGTGATCGTCGACGACTACCAGCACAAGGCCGAAGCCATCGAGGACGAGACCGAGGAGCTCGAGGAGCTGGTCCTGGCCCACCCGGAATCGCCGGTCGACAAGCAGCTCTACTCGGTCAAGCAGCGGATCGCGCGCCTCCGCCGGTACGCGGTTCCGGGGGAGCGGATCCTGTCGACGATGTTCTCGTCCTCGAGCACGGGCGTTCCCGACGAAACGAGCGCCTACTTCCGCGACGTGCACGACCACATGCTGCGGATCATCGACCAGATGCGGAACGTCACGGACCTCTCGGACGCGCTGATCGACCTGCGGCGCGTTGAGCAAGCCACCGCGCTCAACGAGGTCACGAAACGCTTGACCGGATGGGCGGCGATCATCGCGATCCCCACGCTGATCGCCGGCATCTATGGCATGAACTACGAGTTGACTCCCAAGGACGACAGCACGGGGTTCGAGATCGCGATCGGACTCATGGTCGCGAGCGCCGTCGGCCTCTACACGTTCTTCAAGCGCCGCGGGTGGCTCTGAGCTCCGAGCAAGCGCGCAGCATCATCGCGACGATCCTGCGCGTCCAGGCCGAGTGGTGCGAGACGCTCGGCTCCCCCCTGTACGCCGCTTTGCTACCGAGCGCGGCCGATGACGCGGAGGCCGGGGGACCGGTGTGGGACGTGATGAGCGGCCGCGAGGGAGATCCGCTCGGTTCCGCGCTCGCGTTGCGGTTCACGGGCGCGGTCCACCGCGTCGTACTCGAGGGGAAAGCGCCCGACCTCGCGGCGTTCTATCCCTCGGTCGGGGGCGACGCGGCGGGCGACGCCTGGACGGCGTTCAGGGCGGCCGTCGCCGCTAACGTCGAGGAACTGCGCGTCCTCATCACCCGTCCGGTGCAGACCAACGAGGTAGGGCGCTCCGCGGCGTTGCTCGGCGGCTTCCTGACCGTCGCGCGCGAGACCGGCCTGCCGTTACGCGTCCTCGAGATCGGCTCCTCCGCCGGCCTCAACCTGCGCTGGGATTCGTACCGCTACGAGAACGGCGCGTGGACGTGGGGAGATCCGGCGTCGCCGGTGCGGTTCACCGGAATCTTCAGCGGCAGGGCGCCGGCGGTCGCGGACGCGAGCGTCGCCGAGCGCTCCGGCTGCGACCCGTCACCGATCGACGCGACGACCGAGGACGGCCGGCTCACGCTGCTGTCGTACACGTGGCCCGATCAGGTCCACCGCTTCGCGCTGCTGCGCGGTGCGCTCGACGTCGCGACCCGGGTGCCGGCCGACATCACTCGGGCGG
>JBASRP010000430.1:0-10207 GCA_049273905.1 Actinomycetota bacterium | reverse complement strand
GTCTCGAGGTTGTGCGCGAACACCTCGGGGACGACGTCGCAGACGATCCGCAGCGCCTCCTCGGACCCCTTGAAGTCGGGGACGAGGACCTCGACGCCGCAGCCGGGGATCAGCGCGCGGATCTGGCGCGTCGTCTCCGCGAACAGCCACGCGCCTCCGTCGGCCAGATCGTCGCGCGCCACGCTCGTGATGACCGCGTAGCGCAAGCCCATCTGCGCGACCGACTCGGCGACACGGCGCGGCTCGTCGGTGTCGTAGCCCTCGGGCCGCGCGGTCTCGACGTCGCAGAACGCGCAGCGGCGCGTGCAGTGGTCACCGCCGATCAGGAAGGTCGCCTCACGCTCCTCCCAGCATTCGTAGATGTTGGGGCACGACGCTTCCTCGCAGATCGTGTGCACGCCCTCGCGGCGAACGAGGTTCTTCAGAGCCGCGTAGTTGGGGCCGAGCCGCATCCGCACCTTGAGCCACGGCGGTTTGCGCTGACCATCGACGGTCTCGTCGAGGTGCAGGCCGCGCGCCGGGCCTTGCACGCCGGCGATGGGCAGCAGCTTGCGTTCACGGACCGACACGGAACGCCTCCTCGAGTCCGAGGTCGCCGAGCGTCGCCTCGACGACGCGGAACTTGCCCAACGCTTCCGCGACACGCTTGGTCGTCGCCGCGACGACGTCCGCCATCGGCACCTCGCCGCCGAGGATCTCGGCGAGCGACGTGACGCCGCGATCGACGACCCCGCACGGGACGATGCCGTTGAACATCGACAGGTCCGTGTTCACGTTCAGCGCGAAGCCGTGCGTTGTGATGCCGCGCGAGACGTGGATGCCGATCGCGCCGAGCTTGCGATCGCCGGCCCAGATCCCCGTGAGGCCCTCGATCGTGCCGGCGTCGACACCGAAGTCGGATGCGACGGCGATCATCGCGCGCTCGAGCGCGCGGACGTAGCCGACGAGATCCGCCGTCTCGAGACGCACGATCGGATAGCCCACGAGCTGTCCGGGGCCGTGGTACGTCACGCGCCCGCCGCGATCCGTGCGCTCGACGGCGATCCCTCGTTCGGCGAGTGCATCGGCGTCGAGAAGGATCTCCTCCTCGGGCGCGCGGCGTCCCAATGTGTAAACGGGTTCGTGTTCAAGCAAGAGCAATGTGTCCGCGAGTTTGTTCTCCGCGCGCAGTTGCGCAACCACTTGCTGCAGTTCGAACGCCGGTGCATAGGAGATCCGACCCAGCCACACGGCGAAGAGTGTGCGTGCATCCGTCAACGACGTTTGTCGTTCCCGCGAAAGTTGGGACATCTGCGCCATGTGCTCCGTCCGCGACAGTCGGATGATGCCCTCAGGAGTCTAAGGCAAAGGGGGAGCGCGTGACCGCCGTCGGCGATCGGGGGCAAGCCGTTAGGCGCACGATGCTCCTCCGCGCAGCGGCGATGCTCGTGGCACTGTCGTCGTTCCTCCTGATCCCGGGGATCCGAGCCGGCGCGGCCCTTCCGGTGAAGCCCAACATCGTTCTGATCCTGGCCGACGACATGCGGGCGATCGATGTCCCGTTGATGCCGCAGGTGACGGCTCTCGCGAACCACGGCGTGATGTTCACCAACGGATTCGTGAGCACGTCGCTGTGCTGTCCGTCCCGGTCGGGCATCCTGACCGGGCAGTACTCCCACAACACGAAGGTCTACGACAACGTCGCGCCGACGGGCGGCGTCACCGCATTCAACGACACGTCGACGGTGGCCACCTGGCTGAAGGGAGCCGGCTATTCGACGTCATTGATGGGGAAATACTTCAACGAGTACGACACGCTTCCACAATCGTTCGTCCCGCCGGGCTGGACCGACTGGCACGCGATCGCGACCGGCACGAAGTACCCCGTGTACTACGACTACACGCTCAACGAGAACGGCGTGCTGAATCACTTCGGTTCCTCACCGAGCGACTACCTCACCGACGTCCTCGCGAGCCGCGCCTACGACTTCGTGAAGGGCGCGCCGGGGCCGTTCTTCCTGTCGTTCAACCCGTTCGCGCCCCACTACCCTTCGACGCCCGGTCCCGGCGACGTCGTACCGACGACCCCGCTTCCCCGGCCGCCCTCGTTCAACGAGGCCGACGTCAGCGACAAGCCGTGGGGGACGACGGTTCCGCAGATGACCGACGCGCAGATAACGACCATGACGACGTATTACCAGAACCAGCTCGCGACCTTGCAGTCGCTCGATCGCGCCGTCGGGCGCATCGTGCAAGGACTGCAGGAGCGCGGCGTGCTCGAGAACACCGTCATCGTGTTCACGTCGGACAACGGGATGATGTTCGGCGAGCATCGGATCTGGAACAAGATCTGGCCCTACGATCCGTCGGTCCGCGTGCCGATGGTGTGGCGCCTGCCGGGCGACGCGAACGCCGGCAAGAAGGTCGACTCTCGTTTCGTCATGCAGGTCGACCTCGCGTACACCTTCGCGCAACTCGCCGGCGTCACGCCGCCGATCAAGCAGAACGGACTGAGTCTCGTTCCGCTCCTCAACGGGCAGACGCCGGCGTGGCGGACGGGCGTCTACAGCGAGTTCCTCGGGAAGAAACAGAACGCGGCGTTCCCGCTGCGCTTCTCGGGGTTCCGGACGTCGCAGTACAAGTTGATCATCTACGAGAACGGCACGCGGGAGTTCTACGACCTCGCGTCCGATCCGCAGGAGCTCAAGAACGTCGCGAACGACCCCGCTTACGACGCCGCAGAGGCGTCGGTCGAGACGAAATTACGGCAACAACAGAAGGCGTAGCGGTTAGGGCTCGAGGCCGAGCTCGTGCGCGAAGTCCGCTTCTTCGAGGATCGCTCGGACGCGCGCGTTGAACTGCGCCGCCTTGTGCCCGTCGACCCAACGGTGATCGTAGGAGAGGTATAGGTACATCATCTGCCGGATCGCGACGGCGTCGGAGCCGTCGACCGTCATCACGACGGGTCGCTTCACGACGGCGCCCGTGCCGATGATCGCGGCCTGCGGCTGGTTGATGATCGGCGTCTCGATCAGCGTCCCGAACGACCCGCCGTTCGTGATCGTGAACGTCCCGCCGGCCACGTCGTCCGGCTTGAGGCCGCCTTTGGCGCGCGCCCGCGTGGCGATGTCGTTGATGCCGCGCGCCAGTCCGAGGAGGTTCATCCCGTCGGCGCCGTGGACGACGGGGACGATCAAGCCTTCGTCGCGCCCAACGGCGATACCCAGGTTCACGCCGCGCATGAGCTTTGCGGTCTTGTACTCCGGATCGAGGTGCGCGTTGAACTCCGGGAAAGCGCGGAGCGCTTGGATGACGGCCGACGCCACGAACGGCAGGAAGGTCAGCCCGAAGCCCTCGCGCCGCTTGAAGTCGCCCTTCGCGCGGTCGCGCAACGCGGCGATGCGGGTCATGTCGACCTCGACGATGTTCGTGACATGGGCGGCCGTGTCGATGCTCCGCGTCATGTGCTCGGCGATCGCCCGGCGGATCCGCGTGAAGGGAACCTCCTCGCTCTCGCCGGCGGGAACGATGAAAGACGACACGGCCGGCGCGGACTCCTTCGACGGCGCCTGCTCGCGGATCGCGCCCGACTTCGCGGGCTTTGCGCCGCGTTGCTCGAGGAACGCCATCACGTCGGCCTTGGTGATCCGGCCGCCCTGACCGGTGCCCTTCACCTCGGTCAGATCGACGTCGTTCTCTCGCGCGAGCTTGCGCACGAGCGGTGAGAGTGCACCGACCTGCGCCCTGCGACCGTTCCCGTCTCCGGCCGACGCCGCGGAGGCCGCGGGCTGCTGCGGCTCTTCCTCGGGCTCCTCCTCGCTCTCGGCTTCGCGCGCGGCAGGCGCTTCCGTCTGGGCCTTGGGCTCCTCGTCCTCTTCCTTGTCGGCGGCCGGTGCCTTCTCTTCGGATGCCGCGGCGCCGCCCTCTTTATTCGCCGTCTCGTCGATCACGGCGATCTCGGCGCCGACCTCGATGGTCTGTTCCTCTTGCGCGACGATCTTCTTCAGCACGCCGGCGGCCGGCGCGGGAAGTTCGGTGTCGATCTTGTCGGTCGAGATCTCGACGAGCGGCTCGTCCTCGTCGACCCAGTCGCCCTCGGCCTTCAGCCAGCGGACGATCGTGCCCTCGGTGACGTTCTCACCCATCCGCGGCAGCTCGACGGAGACCGTCATCGCTACGCCGTGTGCAGGGCCCGGCCGGCCAGCGCGAGCGCCGCCTCGCCGAAGGCTTCGGTGACGGTCGGATGCGGATGGATCATCGCGGCGACCTCATCCGGTACGGCTTCCCAGCCGACGGCGAGCATCGCTTCGGCGACGAGCTCGGTCACGCGCGGCCCGATGAAATGCACGCCCAGGATCGGGCCGTCCTTGGCCGCGATGATCTTGCAGAAGCCCGACGTTTCACCGAGGATCGTCGCCTTCCCGATCGCCCCGAGGCTCACCGTCTTCGTGACGATGTCGCCCGCGCGTTCGCGCGCCTGCGACTCGGTGAGCCCGACCGCGGCGACTTCGGGCACGCAATACGTGCAACGTGGGATCGCGTCGTAGTTGATCGGCGTCGTGTTCTTGCCGGCGGCATGCTCGGCGGCGAGCATCCCCTCGGCGAAAGCGACGTGCGCGAGCTGCGGGGTCGGGATGACGTCGCCGACCGCGTAGACGCCGGGCGCCGACGTCTCGCACGCGCCTTTCACCGTCACGAAGCCGCGGTCGGTCGCGATGCCGGCGGCCTCCAGACCGGCGCCTTCGGTGACGGGTCCGCGCCCGACGGCGACGAGCAGAACCTCGGCTTCGAGCGTCTCGGACTTGCCGTCCGTCGTGACGGTCGCGGTGACGCTCTTCTCGCCGGCCTGCGCGTCCTCGAGCTTCGCGCCGGTCAGCGAGCGGATCTTCCGCTTCTTGAATTCGCGGGCGAGGGTCTTCCCGAGGTCGGCGTCCTCGAGCGGGACCAGGCTCGGCAGCATCTCGACGACCGTGACGTCCGCGCCGAACGACGCCCACACGCTCGCGAACTCGACGCCGACCGATCCGGCGCCGAGCACGATCGCGCTCTTCGGGACGCGGTCGAGGGAGAGCGCCTCGTCCGAGGTGATGACGCCGTCGCCGACCTCGAGCCCGGGGATCATCTTCGGCTTGGATCCGGTCGCGACGACGATCTTCTTCGCGGTGATGTCCTTGCCGTCGACCGCGATCGTGGTGGGGGAGCGCAGGACGCCCGTCGCGGCGAGGACCTCGACCTTGCGGTGTTTCAGCAGGCCTTGCAGGCCCTTGTGCATCTTGTCGACGACGTTGCCTTTATAGGTCTGCACGCTGGGCCAGTCGTAGGTGACGTCTCCGACGGTGATGCCGAACCTCTCGGAGTCGCGCGCCGAGTCGTAGACCTCGGCGGCGTGCAGCAGCGCTTTGGTCGGGATGCACCCGACGTGCAGGCAGGTCCCGCCGACCTTGCCGCGCTCGATCATCGCGACGGACATCCCGAGCTCGGCGGCGCGCAGGGCCGCGGAGTACCCGCCGGTGCCCCCGCCGAGGACGACGAGGTCGTACGAATCCGCCATGTCCGCGCTCCGTTCGTCGGTCCGCGGGTCATCCTACCCCGCGCTCCGCGGTCGCAGCCGTTGACGCTTCCGCAACGCGCCGCCTACGCTCCGGCGACGTCGTGGATCTACGGACCTCTCCTCTCGACTCCGCGCATCGCGCGCTCGGCGCACGCATGGGCGCGTTCGCCGGGTGGGACATGCCGATCTCCTACGCCGGGACGATCGCCGAGCACACCGCGGTGCGCCGGAGCGTCGGCATCTTCGACGTCTCGCATCTCGGGAAGCTGATGGTGCGCGGCGACGGGGGAGCGGCCGTGCTCGACCTCGTGTTGTCGAACCGCATGAGCGACCTCGCGCCGGGTCGCGCGCGCTACTCGCTGATCCTCGACGACGACGCCGGGATCGTCGACGACCTGATCGTCTACGCGCTCGCGCCCGGCGAGCTGCTCGTCGTCCCGAACGCAGCGAACGTCGGTGAGGTACAGCGCCGGATCGCCGAGAAGGCGTCCGCCGGAGTCTCCGTCGAGCATCTCGACTGGTCCACGATCGCCGTGCAGGGGCCCGTCTCCGAGAAGGTCATGAGCGGTGTCCTCACCGATCTGCCCGAGCTCGGCTACATGCGTTGCGCGCGCCTCGCCGAGGCCGACGTGGCGCGCAGCGGCTACACGGGAGAGCGCGGGTTCGAGGTCTTCGCGCCCGCGGAACGCTCCCTCGAGCTCTGGGACGCGTTGCTCGCCGGCGTCCGCGCGGAAAGCGGAGAGCCTGCAGGGCTCGCCGCGCGCGACACGTTGCGCCTCGAGATGGGGTACCCGCTGCACGGCAGCGATATCGACACCTCGACGACGCCGCGGGAAGCACACCTCGACTGGGCCGTTGCGGGCTCGAAGGACGACTTCGTCGGCAAGGCCGCGTACGAGTCGCGCCCACCGCGAAAGGAGCTCGTCGGCGTGCGGATGGAGGACCGCGTGATCCCGCGGCACGGCGCCATCGTGTCGCACGGCGGCCGCCCGGTCGGCGAGGTCACCAGTGGCACGTTCTCGCCCTCGCTGAAGATCGGGATCGCGCTCGCCTACGTGCAGCCCGGCGCGCTGCCGGAGGGCGAGAAGGTCGAGATCGAGGTGCGCGGCAAACGCGGTCTCGGCCGCGTCACCCGGCCACCGTTCGTCGGCAGCTCCCCGAAGTAGCGTCAGCTCGCGGGCGCGTTGGCCTGGACAACAGCCCACGTGAGTGGCGTGTTCGGATTCACGTCGAAGGTCGTCGGCTCGACGCCGGGCGGAACGACTTCGTTCCCGAGGTTCCAGAACGCGACACCGGCGGAGCCGTATTGCGCCTGGATATCGTACACAGCTTGATAGTGAGCGCTTCGCGTCTGGTCGTCCTCGAACTGCTTGAAGCCGAATTCCTCCGTGATCCAAGGCTTCCCGATCTGCGCGCAGTAGGGGGCGATCTTGGGCGACGTGAAATCGGTCGCGGGCGTGGCGTTCAACGAATAATTATGGATGGCCGGGACGTCGTTCAAGTCGAGAGCGAAGATCGCCTGCCAATCGACACCGGACCCCGACGGGTTGCCGTAGCGTTCTTCCCAATCCAAATGAAGGAGACCGCCCGGGCTCAGGAGATGGTTGGGATCGATCGCACGCCATTGGGCGAAGACACGACGGTAGAAATCGGTGAGTTCTTGTGTTGTCGGCTTCAACGGCTCACCGCTGTTCGGTGGGTTCGGTTCCCCGGCGAACGAGACGATCGCGATCGTCGGATCATTCTTGTATCGCAGCCGATTGACCGTGTTCATCCTCGTCGCCGCGAACCGGATGAACTTGCTCCAGTCCGCGCTGTACGGCGTCATCGTTGATCCGGTGTTGAGCGCGAGGTTCTGCAAGTGGTTCCTATAGACGGACAGGTCGAGGATCGCTCGTAGCCCGTTGACCTTCAAACTATCGAGGGCGGCGTCGACGCGGCGCCACGATGCTTCGTTGAAGGCTGCGTTCCCGTCCAGACCTCGTTCGTCGAAGAAGTTGACCAATCGCACCGTGTTCAGACGCGCCTGGATCGCCAGGGTCGTGGTCCCTGCGATCGTGCCCTGAGCACCCGGATTGAGCGTGCCGTAGTTCGATCCGCCGTATACCTTCCACGGTATGCCTCCGGCGACCAGCTGTGAACCGACACGCTTCACAAAGGGTGTCTGACGCGGCTTGGCGAAGCTGAGGCGAGGAACCGCCATCGCCGCTCCGGCGGCACCGATCAGTTCCAGGAACCTTCGGCGAGAAAACGTGGCTTCGAGCATGAGTTCCCCCTGACCCCACGCCCGTCCTACCTCTTCTCATGACGGCTGTGAAGACGCACCTGCCCCATTCTCTTAAGGAGGTTGCCTCGCACGGAGGGCGTTCACGCCGTGGTAGCGCGCGCCCTCGAGGTGGTGACTGCTACCGAGGGAACGGTGAGCCCGTCAGCAGCCAGCGCGTCACGAGCAGCGCGCCGGACAGGAAAACGGCGATCGCCGTGACGAGCATCATGAACGTCAGGAGCGAAGGGGTGCGCCGCCTCCGGCGCCCACGCAACACGCGACGCGCGTCGGCGAGCTGCGCCGGCGGTACGAGGACCTTCACGATGTTCGGATCCATCGAGGCGCCGTCTCCGCCCACCTCGCGCATCGCGCTCGGGATGCCGCCGCGATCGAGACGATCCGACGCTACGAACGCCTGCTCGGGAGGCAGCTCCGCAACGACGACCATCCCGATCTCAGTGCCGGAGTAGACGCGCCTCTCGGGGGCGGGTGCGTCGACGAGGACACCGCCGCAGTCGGCACACGCATCGAGCTCGACCGGGTACTCGACCCTGCAGGTGTGGCACCAGGGCACGGCGACCTCCGCGGACGGATCCGGTCGGATTCTAGCCCCGCGCCGACGGGAGAGGAACGGCCCCCCGTTCGATCACGCGAAGCAATCCCTCGGTGTCGAGATGCGCCTCGATGGCGTCGGCGAGCGTGTCGGCTGCGGCGTTCCGTACGTCGTCGAAGCGCACCTCGCCGGGCGTCCAGTCGAGCCCGCGCTCCGCCGCAACCCACGCGAGGAAGGCTGCGCGGAAACCGTCCGACTCGAACACGCCGTGCCAGGAGGTTCCGGTCGTCACGCCGGCGCGACATCCCTCGTCGCCCTTCCCTGTGTGGAAGAGCGGATCTCCCGCGAGCCGGCGCACGCGACCGTGATGGATCTCATATCCCTCGACCGCCGCGTTGCCGAACGCGGGAGCCTTTCCGTTCGGCCGCGCGAGGACCTTGTCCGGCTCGAAGATCGTCTCGACCGGGAGCAGGCCCAGTCCCTCGATCTCGCCTGCACCGCTCTCGATCCGATCGACGATCCGCGTCCCGAGCATCTGGTAGCCGCCGCACACGCCGAGGATCGGCGCGCCTCGCCGGACGCGCTCGCTGAGGGCCGCGTCGAGTCCGTCCGCGCGCAGCGCGGCGAGGTCGTCCACGGTCGCTTTCGTGCCCGGCACGATGACGAGGTCAGCGCGCACGATATCCCCGAACGATCGCGTGAAGCGAACACTCACACCCGGCTCGCACGCGATCGCGTCGGCGTCGGTGAAATTACTCATCCGTCGCAGCGCGACGACGGCCACGTCGAGCGTGTCGCGGCCGAGAGGGGGCTGCGCCGCGCGGGCGATCGATCGCGTCGGGACCGCGTCCTCGGCGTCGGTCCACAAGCCCCCGATCCACGGCAGCACGCCGAATACCGGGAGACGGGTGAGCGTTTCGATCATCGCCAGTCCGGGCTCGAGGATCGAGAAACGACCCCGGAACCTGTTGATGATGAACCCGGCGATCAGCGCGCGATCGGTGTCGTCGAGCAGCTCGACCGATCCGTATAAGCTCGCGAAGACGCCGCCGCGGTCGATGTCCCCGACGATGACGACGGGCAGCCCGGCGGCGCCCGCGAGTCCCATGTTGGGGAGGTCGCCCTCGCGCAGGTTGATCTCCGCGAGGCTGCCGGCGCCTTCACACACGACGACGTCGACGCGCGCGCGAAGATCCTCGAACGCATTGCGGACGATGCCGGTGAGGCGCGGCCGAAGGTCCATGTACTCCTCGGCCTCAGCGTCACCGACGGCTTTCCCCATCACGATCACCTGGGCCCGGCGATCGTCGACGGGCTTCAGCAACACCGGATTCATCGCCGCCTCAGGCTCGACGCCGGCGGCGAACGCTTGCGCGGCTTGCGCGCGAGCGATCTCCGCGCCGTCGCGCGTGACGTACGAGTTGAGCGACATGTTCTGCGCCTTGAACGGCGCGACGCGGACGCCGCTCCGGCGGAGCCAGCGGCACAGACCTTGCACGACCGCGCTCTTGCCGACGTCGGAACCGGTTCCGGCGACGAGCAAAGCGCCCTTCACGCGCGCCACCAGGGGACAACCGCTCCGGCGGAAACGCAGAGCAACAGAACGCCGATCTCGATGAGCTGCTGCGTCGCGCCCAGAACGTCGCCGGTGATGCCGTCGATCTTGCGGAGCGCGAGCCACGACAGCGCGGAAGCGGCGAGGACGGCGACGGCCACGGCGGGGATGCTCCAGGTGCCGAGCAGCAAAGCGACGGCGAGGACGCCGGCGAGAGCGGCCGTCGAGGCGCGGCGCCGGCTCGCCGGTTGCGAGTACGTCGCGCCTAGGCCGCCTGGCGTTGCGGTCGGGAGCAGCCAGAGC
>JBASRP010000428.1:0-10201 GCA_049273905.1 Actinomycetota bacterium | reverse complement strand
GCCCGGACCGGCGAGGACGAGGCGCGCGTCGGTCACGCGTTCGCGCAGGAGCGCGAACGCATCAAGCAAGGTCCCGAGGCCCTTTTCCGGATTGGACGCGAACGCGTTGAACAGGATCGAAGGCGGGCCGGCGCGTGGGTCCGGCGCGAGCGGGAAGCGATCGAGGATCACGCCCGGCGACAGCACCTGCGTCGGGCGGTCGAAGGCGCTCTCCGACGCGTCGGCCGATGCCCGGCTGAGCGCGACAGCGACGGTCGCGGTTCGCACGGCAAGTCCCATCAACCGCCGCTGGCGAGGGAGTGCCGCGACCAGTTCCGCGGAAGGATGTCCGAGCACCGTATATATGGTTCGCCGGCCCGCGCTGCGCGCGGCGAGAGCGGCGGAGGGCACGAACGCGTGCACGACGTCGAAGCGATGTGCGACGAGATGGGGATAGCAGCGGAAGCCGAAGATCTCTTCGTCGGAGAACGCTTTGTGGACGGCGGCGTTCTTGATGTGGTGCAGCCGCCGGACCCTCACGCGACCCTCGGTCGAGCGGCCCGAACGCCCCGACGTTCCGGTGATGAGGTCGACGCGATGCCCGGCCCGGTCGAGGTACCAGGCGAGGTCCGCGAGATACCGCTCACCCCCGCGACGGACCTCGGGCCAGGAGAACGGGTGGACGAGCGCGATCCGCAGCGGGTTCACGTGCGCCGGCGAGGGACGTGTGCGGCGAGCTCCCGGCGCCAGTAGGCCACCTCTCCGGCGTCCCCGCCGCGCCGGGCTTTCGCGTAGCGTCGCGCCGAGCCAGCGATGTTGAGAGCGCGGTACGCGGCGGCTGCCAACGCACCGCGCTCGCCGCGGTAGAAGCGGTAGGTATTGCGCATGTAGGTCGCCGTCCTGCGGTCGCCGTAGCGCTGCGCGCCCGACGCGTTGCCGACGTGGACGACCACCGCTGCGGGGTCGAACCGGATCTCCCACCCGCGCCGCCGCGCTCGCCAGCACCATTCGAGGTCTTCGACGTACATGAAGAAGCCTTCGTCGAGGGGCCCGACGTCTTCGAGCGCCGTCCGCGGGACCAACAGCGCTGCCCCGATCGCCCAATCGACGGCCCGCGGGCGGTCGTGCGCCCAGTGGCCGGGGAGCATCAGCTCCGCCGCGCGCTCCTCCGAGAGGCGCCGTCCGGCGAACGCCGACACCGCCGCAACGCGGAGCGAGGGGAACGGGTACGTCGAGTGATCGAGGGAGCCGTCGGGCCGGACGAGACGCGGCGCGACGGCGGCCGCCGACGGATTCGCGGCTGCCGTCGAAACCAGCCGGCCGATCGCGCCGGGCTCCGGCCACGCGTCGGAGTTGAGTAAGAAGAACCACGGCGCGTCGGATCGCGCGATGAGCCGGTTCATGCCGGCCGCGAAGCCCAGGTTCTCGGTTCCGGCCTCGAGCTCGGCCTCAGGAACGGACGCCGCGATCGCGTCCGCCGTGCCGTCCGTCGACGCGTTGTCGCGGACGAGGAGACGCAGGTCGCACCCCTGATCCGAGTCGAGGAGGCGCCGGAGGGCGTCGGCGGAAAGCGAAGCCGTGTTCCACGTCACGACCCCGACGTCAACGCGTTCCCGGGCGCTCACGTCGCGAGTGTAAACGAGGCACTCGCGACGTCCCGGCGGGGGGCACGCGACTCGCGTGGCGGGGGTAATGTCGCGAAACGGACGGACCACTTCAGAAAGGCTTAAGGCAACGTTTCTTCGCGAGAGAAGGATTTCAGGGAGGAAAGGTTGAAATACGACTTCGGCTCGGTGAGGAGGTGACAAGACCAGGGCGTCACCGGCACGCAGCCGTCCGTAATTCCGAAGCCACCACCAGGGGAGGGGGCGAAGGATGATCAAGAAAGTACCGCTGCGCCGTGGTATCGCGGCGCTGGCATTGGCGGCGGCGATCGTGCCGCTCGGGGCTGGGACCGCCGGTGCCGTGTCACCGCTGCCGGTCGCCTGCAACGCAGCCGGCACGGTGATCTTCACGAATTCCAACGCAACGGATCACTGGACGATCGCCGGCAGGGGATCCTGTCTCGGAGACCTCGAGGGCACGTACTTCCTCGACTTCACCGGCACCGGGACCTCGTCGTCGCTCGGTTTGTGCGACCAGGGTCTCGTCGTTCTCGATCTGCACATCAACGTGATCGGGACGCTGACGAACGCGCAGACGTTGCAAACCAAGCTGATCAACCAGGACTGGGTGGCGCCGATAACCACCTATCCGCTGGGGACACCGTTCCTGATCAATCAGAACGCAACGGGAAGCTTGATCGGGGCGGGGTCGTTCTTCAACCACATCTTCCTGAATTGCAGCGGCCCGAGCGTCGCATGGTTCGAGTTCGGGTTCCTGACATAGGAAGCGAGAAAACCAAGGGGCCTCCGGCGCAGCCGGAGGCCTCGTTCTTATCGGTCGTGCGGATCAGGTCGTGGGCGGGGATTGGTAGTAGGTGATCGCCGATGCGCGATCGCCGTCCACGGTCACGATCATCACGCGAGCGTGGGTGAGCCCGTCGGCGGTTTCGAACTGGAATACCGCCGCCGAGCTCGGGAGCGCCGCATGCAGATCGCCGCGGACCTGTCTGCCCGACAGAGCCTCGTCGCTCGCGAGCGCTTGGACGAGGCGCGCGCGCGCCGTCGTTCCGCTCTCTTGCCATTCGCCCGCCGTGCCGACGAAGCGGATCCGGACGGACGGAGTCGTCAGATCTTCGATGCGCGCCGCCTTCTTCGTGACGATGCTCGCGACGAGCTGGTCGACGAGGCGCTGCGCGTCGGTGACGCGGTCGCTGACCTTCCGGACGAAGCCGAACTCGTCGCCGGGTCCGTCCCGTCGGCCCACGAGCCGCCGCAGCCCGGCGCGCCGGCGCGTTTCCTCCTTGGCGGCGACGGCCGTTCCGCCCGACGTCGGGTCGTACCCGAGCCGTTCCAGTGTTTCGCCCGCAACTCGGCGGAAGGACGCAACATCCTCGGCCGTGAACGCGTCGCGCCACTTCCCGACGGCAACATCGGGCGCCGTCGGATCAACGTTGAAGCGGAACTCCGCGCCTTCGAGCGCCACGCGGAGCACGTCTTCGCCGGCCTTGAGCCCGAGCCACGAGTACAGGTCGGCGACGTGCGTGGCGGGATCCGTGAGCAACTCTTCGTACCGCACGGTCCGGTAATGCTCGAGGGACTTCTCGGCCGCTTCCGCCGCTTCGATCGCATCCTGCCATTCTCGCGCCGCGTCCTCGACGGTTGTCGGCGCCGACTTCCAGCCCTGGCTCAACAGCGAGCGTGCCACGTCGCGTCCGTCGCGCACGATGTGGACGACGTGCGCGTCCGGATAGACCTGACCGATCAGATCCAGACAGGTCACGTGTTCCGGCGTCCGTTCCGCGAGTCTGGTCGCGCCGGCCTCCGCTTCGAGGAACGGCAGCAACGCGCGATCGCAGAGATCGCGCAACGCATCGAGGAGATCGGCCTCCTCCATGAAGATGAACCCCGTGCCCGGCGACCCCTTCACGCCGTGGTGGAACCGTTCTCGAAGGGGTGCGATTCCACGCGAGAACAGGTACGTCTCCGACGGAACGAGAGCGACGTCGGGGTGCGCTCCGACGACGCGTTGCAACCAGTTCGTGCCGCTCCGGCGCGCGCCGACCAGGAAGATCATGCGGTCCCGGAGCGGGCTGGCGGCGCGGCTCACGTGCGGTCCCGGGCCCTCGACGACCGCCGCGTCACGGACAGGTCCCGTTCGGCGCCACGATCAGGTAGGTCAGCTCGAGGGATCCGTCCGCGGTGATCATGCGGATCGTCGCCATGCCGAGGGGCGCGTTGTCGGGGATGACCCACGTAGTGCGGTACTGGCCGCCGGAGTCCGCGAACCCGCCGCCGTAGCCACCCGAGTAGTGGTGCACGCCGTCGACGTTCGAGCTTCCGTCCGCGTACTCGGTGTTGAATCCGACGGGACCCTCCGGCTGCGTCGTAACGGTTACGCCTTGGGTATCGACGCCGCGTCGTCCGCACGTCTTGTCGAGCCGCGCGACCGCCCCGCCGGTCGTCGTGGCTTTGGGTGTCGGCTTGGGCTTGCTCCCCTTGGGGGGTGGTTTCGCCGTCGTGCCGCCCGACGTTGAGCTCGTCCGCGAGGGGCTCACCGTTGGGGACGTCGTGGTCGTCTGGGGACCGGCCGTGGTGGTTCGCTGCGCGGTCGGCGGCGCCTCCGAGCCGCCGCAGGACGCCAGCAGCCCGGCGACGACGACCGTCAGAGCGAGCCGCCGCCAGCCCGGGAACATGGATCGCAGAACGCGTGACATACGAGATGTGACCCCCATAGCGAAGCAGATGCTAGCCGCCGTAGAAGTGTTCGGCAGGGGATGACCGAGAACCTTTCGGCTGCTCAGAGCACGAAGGTCCGGGCGCGGATCGAGCCGCGGACCATCGCCGTCACCTCGGCCAGGTCCACGACCAGTGCGCCGGGCAAAGCGAGGATCCGCCTGCGCCGCCCCGGCGCGAGCGGGTCGACCGTCAAGCGGAACCAAACCCAAGGGGCCCCGAGGAGCAGTGCGAGGGGCCATCGCCACGCCGTCAGGATCCCGGCCAGGGCGCCGATCGCCAAAGGGTGTGACGGCTTCCAGAAGATCCGCCCAACGAGATAGCGGCGCGCGGATGGATGCAAGCGCACCACGCGGGGGATGCCGGTCCAGCGGAGGGCCTCGCGTGTCGCGGCGCGCAGATCGCTCGGCTTAACGTCGTGGTGCACCAGCGCGTCGGGCGCGAAGAGCGCGTCCGCCCCCGCGGCGGTTACGCGCCACCCGAGGTCGGTGTCCTCGCCGCCGTGGCTCGTGAACGCCTCGTCGAACCCGCTCGCCGCTTCCACGTCGCTGCGGCGATAGAAGATGTTGCACGTCTCGAAGTAGTCGCTCCTCGTCACGACGATCGTGCGCGAGAACGGGCCGTTCAAGTGTTCCTGGTCGGGGTTCGGGAGCGTGAGCCCGACGACGACGCGGTGTCCGCCGTTCATCGCGCGCATCCCTTCCTCGAGCCACCGCGGCGTCGGGAGACAGTCGTCGTCCGTGAAGGCCACGACGGGCGCGCGCGCGGCGCGCCAGCCGATGTTGCGCGCGGCGGCCTGCCGGCGGTTGCGTCCGTCTCCCAGGACCCGGATGTCCAGCGAGCTGCGCGCCGCGAGATCCGCGAGGACGCGCGGCGTGTCGTCGCGCGAACCGTCGTCGACGAAGATCACCTCGACCGCGCCGTTGAAGGTCTGAGCCTCGAGCGCCGCGACCAGCCGCGGCAGCAGGGGCGCGCGCTCGTGGGTGGCGATCACCACCGAAACGTTGGGCTGTGCGGTCATGCGTGCGGTGGCGTCATGGGACGCGCCCTTCCACGAAAGGCACCTCGAAGACCTTGTCGTGGTTGATCGGGCCGTGTCCGAAGAAACCGTCCTCGCCGAATAGCTCGCCGTGGTCGGACGTCACGATGATCCACGTGTCCTTCGGGACGAGATCGAAGAGGCGGCCGACGACGCCGTCCAGGTAGCGCACCGCACCGATCTGACGTTCCCGCAGCTCGGCCAGCGCGCGCTCGTCGAAGAACGCCGGCTCACCCTCGGGGCCCGGATGATCGTCGAGGTTCTTGAAGACGCCGTGGACGCCCGAGATGCGCGGCCACGTGTTGGGATCCTCGCCGGGAAGCGCGTAGGGGTAGTGTGTCTCGCCGACGTTGAGCAGGAAGAAAGACGGCCGCTCCTCGTCGAAACGCATCTGATCGAGCATCGCCGCCATGTCGTTGTGCTTCGGCATGAGCTCGTAGGTGTCGAAGTCGCGGTTGATGACGGTGTGGCGGTTGAGGACCGGCATCGACACCATCGCGTGGGTCCGGTAGCCGAGCTCGTTACGCAGGAACGTCGGCAGGAAGAGCGACGGCAGCAGGCGTTTGAACTCCATGTCCTTCACGCCGAGTCGCTCCCCGTATCGGATGAAGTCCTTCTTGTAGTACTCGGACGCGTACACGCGTTGCGGGCTCGAGTGGGGGAGGAGTCCCATCAGCAGGTTGTAGTGCGACGGCGCCGTCCACGACGCGTAACTCCAGCGGCGCTCGACGGGGCCGAGCCGCGCGAGGTTCGCCGGCGCGGCCGCCAGCCATGAATCGTGACGAAGGCTGTCGAGGATAACGACGACGACGTTGCGCGCTCCGTCTGGCGGCCGCGGACGCGGCGCCTCCGCGGCCTCGGGCACCGCGCCCGGCGCGGACGAAACCTCGTTCCGCCGGCGTCTCAGCGCCATCTACGGACGACTCCCCACGCGGTTCCCCGCGTTCCACGCGGAGAGGTCGCGCCCCAGCCACGCGCCGAGCGCCGCGTTGTCGTCCGCGAAGACATCGCGCAGCTGCTGCGCGACCTCCGGATCCATCGGTTTCGGCGCCACGCCCTCGCGGATGAACGCCCGCGTGACGGGTTCCCGCAACGGGCCGAGCTTCCGCCAGAGTCCGCGCCGCATCATCGCGCGCCACAACGCGGGGAAGCGGTTCTCGCGATACGGATTCACGACGCCGGGATCGGGGATCTGCACGGTGTCGTCGATACCTAGGAACCGGAAGAGCTGCGCGTAGGTCTCGGGTGCGGTGTCCTTCAGGTCGTCGCTGAGGAGCACGAGCAACGAGTCCCGCCGGAAACGCTGGAGCTGCGACAGGTAGCGACCGCGGTCGACGTACCCGAAGTAGGGATCGGCGGCCGTCCTGTGGCGCAGCTCCTCCTCGACGGCTTGCCCGAACGAGCGTCGCTCGCGCGCGTAGAAACGCTCGTGCCCGTACTGCGAGTAGGCGCGTGCGACGGGGTCCCGCAGGATCGCGACGAGCCTCGCCTCGGGGAGATCGGCGGCGATGCGTTCCGCCGCGGCCGGAAAGAAGAGGTACGACGGAGAGGCCTCTCCGACCGCGGTCTCGCCGCCCGCACCGGCGAACTGCGCGCGGTACCAGTCGAGGCCGCGCGTGTAGTTGTCGTCCCGGTCGAAGAAGTAGACCTCTTTATTGGGGACCATGTAGGCGTCGGGATGCTTCATCAAGGCGTCGTACAGCGCGCTCGTCCCGGCCTTCATGGCCCCGATGATCAGGTAGGTGGGGAATCGGCCCTCGCTCATCGCCGCCTCGGGCCGAAGGCCGGAGCGCGCGGTACCCCTCGGCAACGCGCGCCAGGCGAGGGCCACCCGGGCCCGAGGGCGCAGGCATCATGAGCTGGGTCTGCGGGGCGGCGCTTCAGCATGGGGTTCCCGATTCCGAGCGATTGTAGCGGGTCACCCAACGCACTCCTTGGGTGCCTTAGTCTTTGGACCCGGACGTTGGAGGAGGCGGGGTGAGAGACCGGAACGCCGGAAGCGGGGCGGCCGCGAAGCGGACCGCCGGGCGCGTGCTGCAGTGGGCGAAGCGGTTCGAGCCGGAGATCGACGGCGCGCTCTTCGCCGTCCGTCGCGCGAAGGTGATCGCGCGACTCAAAGCGCTCGCCGCATGGAACGGCTCGACCGTCGACGTCGACATCGCGCCCGACGTTCAGTTCGGCCGCGACATCGACATCACGGTCTGGCCGGGCTCGCACAACATCGTCAAGATCGGGCCCGGGTGCACGATCGGGCATCGCACGATGATCTTCCTCAACGGCGGCGCTCTTCTGCTCGGCGACCGGATCGAGGTGCGCCGCGACGTCATCTTCATGCTCTGGGGCGGCACGCTGGAGATCGCCGGCGAGAACGTCTTGTCGTGGGGATCCGTGTACCACTGCGCCGACGCGATCCGCATCGGCCGGTTCAGCATATTCGGCGAGTGGTCGACGATCGTCGATTCGAGTCACGTCTACACCGAACCCGACGCGGCGGTGGTGCACAACACGAAGACGGGGCCCGTCGAGATCGGGTACAACACGTGGGTCTGCGCGAAGGCGATCATCGGCCGGAACTCGAAGGTCGGCGACCATTGCATCGTCGCGGGGAACGCGGTCGTGACGGGTGAGGTCCCGTCCGGCCACATCGCGTCCGGTGCGGGCCAGCCCGAGATCCGCGCGCTGCCGCATCCGTGGCTGCCCCCGCCGGAGAAGCCGGCCCCCGCGAAGCCGCGCCGTCCTCGCGCGCCGCGCGCGACGCCGCCGGCCGCCGGCTAGATCGCGATGGCGAGCATCCCCGTCGATCGCGGCTTCGAGCTTCGCGGCGAGACCTCCTCGCTCCGTACGCTCGTACGCGACATCTGGGCCTCGCGCGAACTCCTCCGCGTCCTTTCCCGCAAAGACTTCTTCGTCCGCTACCGTCGCGCGTCGTTCGGGATGCTGTGGGCGGTCGGGCTGCCGCTGGTCCAAGCGGTCGTTCTCGGCATCGTCTTTTCGAAGCTGGCGCCGGGCATCCGGGCCGGCCTTCGATCGACGGAGGTTCCCTACGGCGTGTTCGTTTTCTCCGGGATCCTGCCGTGGACGTTCCTCTCCGCGGCGGTGACCGGCGGCGCCAATTCGATCGTCGAGGGACAGAACCTCGCCACACGCATCTACTTCCCGCGTGCCGTGCTGCCGCTGGTTCTCGTCGGATCCGGCCTCTACGGATTCGTTCCCGGGCTCGTCATCCTGATCATCATGGCGCTGGCCTACGGTGTGCCGTTCGGCGTTCACCTGCTGTGGTTCATCCCGGCTACGGCCGTCATGGTCATGTTGTCGAGCGCGATGGCGCTCCTCTTCGCGGCGATGCAGGTGTACTTCCGCGACGTGCGGCACATCATCGCGGCGATCAACCTCCCGTGGTTCTGGGCGTCGGGCGTGTTCTATCCGCTCGAGAAGCTGGCGAATCTGCGCCGCTGGCTCGAGATCAATCCGGCGACGGGGATGATCCAGTTGTTCCGGGCCGGGATCCAAGGCGCCTCGCCCCACTTCGAGACGGCGGTGTGGTGGACGCTCGGCTGGACGGCCGTGCTCCTCGCCCTCGCCGCGGTCATGCACCGGCGCTACGACCGCGTCTTCGTGGATCTGCTGTGACCGTCGCCGCCGAACCGTTCGTGCCGTCGGTCCGGCTCGCCGGCGTCAGCAAGCGCTACGTGAAGTACGAAGACGTGCCGCTGCTCGTGACGCGCCTTCGCTTACGGGCGAAGAACAAGCGGACGCACCTGTGGGCGTTACGCGACATCGATCTCGACGTCGGACCCGGCGAAACGGTCGGCGTCATCGGCCGCAACGGTTCGGGGAAGTCAACGATGCTGCGGCTGCTGGCCGGCGTGACGGCGCCGACATCAGGTGTCGTGACGGTCAAAGGGCGCGTCGCCCCGCTGATCTCGGTCGGCGTTGGATTCCACCAGGAACTCACCGGCCGCGAGAACGTCTACGTCAACGGGACGATCCTCGGCATGAGCCGCCGCGAGATCGACCGTCGGTTCAACGACATCGTCGATTTCTCTGAGGTCGGAGATTTCATCGACACGCCGGTGAAGTTCTACTCGTCGGGCATGTTCGTGCGGCTCGGTTTCTCGGTCGCCGTCGCCTCCTCACCGGACGTCCTCCTGGTGGACGAGGTCCTCGCGGTCGGCGACTTCGCGTTCCAGCAGAAGTGTTTCGCGCGCATCGCGGAGATCCAGTCCGAGGGCACGATCGTGCTCGTCGTCAGCCACAACATCGCGGCGATCCGGCGCCTCTGCTCGCGCGTCCTCGTCCTGCACTACGGCGAGCCGCGCTTCCTGGGAAACGTCGAGGAGGGCATCTCGCTCTACCACGAGCTCCTGTCGCCGCAACACGGGTCGGCGGCCGACGCTGACGCCCACGTCGACGTCACGGGGGTGCGCGTCCTCGGTCCGGACGGCAAGCAGACGGCGCACCTGACCGCGGGAGCCGACATGCGTCTCGAGATGGACACGATGTTCCGGCGGGACGTGGAGGAGGCGACCTTCTCCGTCAATATCCGCTCCGAGAACGGGCAGCTCGTCTATTCGGAAAGCACCTACCAAGGCGGCCGGCGCCGCTTCGCCGCGGGGGAGGAGGCGCACTTCCGCGCCCGGCTCCCCGTGCGGCTGCCGACCGGCTCGTACGTCGTGCGTCTCGCCGTCGCGTGGGGCGATCAGGTGGAGCAGCGTTTCGCGTCGCCGCCGATCCCGTTCTTCGTCGGGGGCCGTCCCGGCGCGTTCGGCGTCGCCGACCTCGGCGCCGAGTTCAGTGTGGACGGCGGCACGCCACTTGGGGCACCGGCCCGCGCCGACGACGGGCA
>JBASRP010000425.1:0-7591 GCA_049273905.1 Actinomycetota bacterium | reverse complement strand
GTCCCCGAGGGCAAGAGTGTCCAGGAGCGCGCGCGTCTCGCCCTCGACGGAATCCGGATCAACGGGCTCAATACGCGGCGCTGACGGTCGCACGGTCGCCTCCTCGGAGCCGGGAACGGCGGCAATGCTAAACGGGCCACAACGCGGCATGCCTCCCGGCCGGTGCGGCCCGCGACGTAACACCGAATTTACAGACAGGAAACGGTTCGGAAACGACCCGCTGTTAGCGTTCTCGCAGGTGCAGAGGGCTCTTTCCCGCCTTTGCCGCCCGAAGACCGCTGGTCTAGGCTCTCGCAGTCCTTCCCGGAGGGAAATCCCAAGGTCTGCTCGTAAGGAGGGGGAACGTGACCGAGACACCCAAGGACGTTCTGAAGCTCGCGAAGGACAACGAGACTCAGATCGTCGACTTCCGCTTCACGGACCTGCCGGGGCTCACGCAGCACTTCTCGGTACCGGTCGACGAGCTGACCGAGGAAGGGTTCGCCGAGGGGTACGGCTTCGACGGATCGTCGATCCGCGGGTTCCAGCAGATCCAAGAGTCCGACATGCTTCTGATGCCGGACCCGAACACCGCGGTCATGGATCCGTTCCGCGAGCACGCGACGCTGATGATCAACTGCTTCGTGAAGGACCCCGTCACCGGCGAGTCGTACACGCGTGACCCCCGCTACATCGCGAAGAAGGCGGAGGACCACCTCAAGGGCTCCGGCATCGCCGACATCTCCTACTGGGGTCCCGAAGCCGAGTTCTACATCTTCGACGAAGCGCGCTTCGACCAGAATCAGCACTCCGGTTACTACTTCATCGACTCGTCCGAAGGCGTGTGGGGATCGGGCGACCCGGGGAGCCGCGGCTACCGCCCGCGCTACAAGGAAGGCTACTTCCCGGTCCCGCCGATGGACCAGTACCAAGACCTGCGCAGCGAGATGGTCCTGACGATGCAGAAGGCCGGCATCCAGATCGAGGTGCAGCACCACGAGGTCGGCACCGCCGGCCAGGCCGAGATCGACATGCGGTTCGACACGCTGCTGGCGATGGCCGACAAGGTCATGCTCTACAAGTACATCGTCAAGAACGTCGCGTGGCGGGCCGGCAAGACGGCGACGTTCATGCCGAAACCGCTCTTCATGGACAACGGCTCGGGCATGCACACGCACCAGTCGTTGTGGCGCAACGGCGAGAACCTGATGTGGGACGAGACGGGGTACGCCCAGTTCTCCGATCTGGGACGCTGGTACATCGGTGGGCTCCTGACCCACGCGCCGGCGCTGCTCGCGATCACGAACCCGACGACGAACTCGTACCGCCGGCTCGTACCGGGCTACGAGGCGCCGATCAACTTGGTGTACTCGCAGCGGAACCGCTCGGCGTGTGTGCGCATCCCGGTGTACTCGAAGTCGGTCAAGGCCAAGCGGCTCGAGTTCCGCACACCGGATCCGTCGTGCAACCCGTACCTGGCCTTCGCGGCGTGCTTGCAGGCGGGGCTCGACGGCATCCGCAACAAGATCGAGCCGCCGGACCCGGTCGACAAGGACCTGTACGACCTCGAGCCCGAAGAGAAGATGGCCGTCAAGCAGGTTCCGGGGTCACTCGAGGAAGTGCTCGACGCGCTCGAGGCCGACCACGACTTCCTCCTCGAGGGCGGCGTCTTCACCGAGGACGTCATCGAGACCTGGATCGATTACAAGCGGACGAAGGAGCTCGACGCGATCCGGCTGCGGCCGCACCCGCACGAGTTCAGCTTGTATTACGATATTTGAGCTACTTCAAATATCCAAGGACTTTAAATACCTAGCCCTACCATCGAAGGGAGCCACCACACGTGGCTCCCTTCGGCACTTAATCCAATGGTGTCCTACGGGCATGAAAGAATCTTGTAGTGGCTCCCGATGATGAAGAACTCTGCTGGGCCGCCGGCTTTTTGATGGTGATGGTTGTTTCTCCTTGAGCCGAACCGGTGGATGGGCGGGAAGCTTCATTGGATGCACCGATCTTGGCCTCTTGTTGCGGTTTCAAGCCGCGTTACGTTGCGGTTCCATTTCGGCAACCTCGAGCCGCCCACGAGCGGGGTGCTGGTCGAAGAAGCCCCAGTTTACGCATCGGTCCTACGCCGACGTGATTGAGATTGTCACGAAACTCTGGCCTTACATCGGGCCCGCGAAACGCGACCAGAGCGAAGCCGTGCTTCGATTCCTTGGCCGTGCACCCATACTGCGTCCTGAAATCCAGTTGGTTGGCCGATCCAAGCTCGCCTGGGCTGCAGGATTTTTTGACGCAGAAGGGTGTTTCAGTTTCAGCATGCGCACAGGAGCATGCGTTTCAATCACCAACACCGATCGGCACGAATTGCAGAGATTCTTGGCCGCAGTCGAACTCGGAAAGATCTACGGACCCTATCGCGCTCGCGTGAAAGACGGATTCCCGAGGAAGCCTCATTTCTTCTACAAGGCCTCCGGACTCGAGAAGACCCAGGCGATTGCGGCGATGCTCTGGCCCCATTTGGGAACGACCAAGAAGCAACAGGCCCTCAGCGTGCTTCGTCGCGTGCCTCGATCGTGTAAGAGAGGTCATCCTAAGGAGCACAACCACGCCGGCTGTGCTCGCTGCACGGCGGACTATTGGCGGTCTCGTCGCGAGCGCAATGGAAACTCGACCGCAGAACCCACACCTGCCTACGTGATCGCCTGACGTTTCAGGCCCAGAACTCGTCGAAGGCGTACTCGTCCTCGAGGACGGTCCACACGTCGGTCGTTCGCCCGTTCTCGACGTGCGTGATGACAACGCGGTTCTGGTCGAGCGTGCGGCCCTTCCGCGTGCCCTTAACCCGATCGAGGACGCACACGTGGTTCTCTCCGACCATGATGTCATGGAACTCGAACGTCAGCGATCCTTCCGTCTCGGTCGCGGTAAGCGCGAACAGGCCGAGGATCGCTTCGGTTCCCTTGTAGGTGCCGGCCACGATGTTGTTGCCGGGGACGTGGTACGAGGCGTGCGCGAACGCGCGGGCGAGGTATTCGGCGTCGCGATTCATCAACGCCGAGTAGAGCTTCCGGATGACATCGAGATCGGCTTCGGTGACCGGCATCGGTCAGCTCCAGAACTCGTCGAACGCCCGCTGGCTCTCCCAGCCGACCCACATCTCGGTGATCTTCCCCGCGTGCACGTGACACACGGCCGTCCCGTTGAGGCCGAGCGACCGGCCTTTGTACGTCGCGGTTGCGTGATGCAGCCCGACGACATGGTCTTCGGCTCCGACCACGTCGTGAACGGTGAGCTTCACGGAGTTTCCCGCCGCCGTGCCGACGCGCACGAAGACGTCCAGGAGCTGTTCGCGGCCGCGGTAGGTCCCCGCCCACTGCGAGCGGCCCGCGACGTGAAAGACCATGTCGTTCCCCGCGAACTCCCAGATCCGCGCCATGTCACGCGCGATGAACGCGGCGTAGAAGCGTCGGACGATCGCGATGTTCGGATGGAGCTTCAGGCGCGTCCCCCTCGCCGGTCCGTCGCCCACACGCTACCCGACCGACAGGTCGGAACGACAGACCCCGGCGACCGAAAACGGAGGCCGTCGCCGACCTCCCCGCCTATGCTCGCTCAGCTTCGCCCGGCGGGATCGCCGCCATCGGAAGGTTCGTGACGGCGTCAGGTGTCGTCGCGGACGGTGCGCTCCAAGGTCGCGACGAGCGCGCGCACGTCGCTCGCGCGGAAGCGACGATGGCCGCCGGGCGTCTCGATGAACGGGATCAACCCCCGACTCGCCCACGCAGCCACGCTGCGGCGGCTTACCTGGAGCAGGACGGCGACCTCGCCGGCGCGCAGCAAGCGCGTCGCGACGAATCGCGGGCGGTCGGTCCCGCGCGGGAACACGCGGCGCATCACGCGGCGACGTTCCTCGCTGGGGGCTCGTTTCTTGACCGGCGGCACGCGCGCCATCGTTTCACGCGCGCGCGGCGTGTCCAGCGGAGCGAAGCGTGCGAGCCGTTCGCCTCAGGCGTTCGCGAGGAACGACGCGATCTCGCGCGCCAGCTCTTTCGGGGCTTCGTCCGGGACGAAGTGCCCGACGTCTCTGAGCCGCACGGCCGTCGCTTGCGGAATGTCGTGCAGGATGCCCTGGAGGATGGACGGCGGAAGCGCCGGGTCGCGCATCCCCCACACGAGCAAGGTCGGGGCTTCGATCCGGCGCGCGGTGGACGGCGCGCCCTTCGGGCGGAACCGCCGCGCGATGACTTTGCGCGTGACGGTCCTGTAGTAGGCGAGCGCCGAGCGCACCGCGGCGGGATCGCGGAAGGCATCCACGTACGGACGGACGGCTTCGTCGCCGAACGCCTCTTTGCGCGCGCTCCCGGCACGCAGCATGAACGGCACCAAACGATCGCCCGCGAACCGGAACGCCATCTCCGGAAGAACGGGCAGGTTGAACGCGAGGAAGTGGAACCCGCGTCGAAGGTCGAGCTTGCGGAACGGCGCGTTCGAGACGATGAGCTTGTCGACGCGCTCGGGATGCTCGAGGGCCAGCGCGAACGCGAGCGAACCGCCCCAGTCGTGTCCGACGACGGTGGCGCTCTTGGCACCGGCCGCGTCGAGGAAGTCGGCGAGCATCGTCGCGACGGACCCGGCGTCGTAGGCGGGCGGCGCACTGCTGCGGCCGAACCCCGGAAGGTCGGGGACGATCACGCGGTGGGTTTCGGAAAGCAGCTCGGCGACGCGGCGCCAGCACTCCCCCGTCTGCGGGAAGCCGTGGAGCAAGAGGATCGGGTCACCGGCGCCGCTCTCGCGCATGAAGAACCGCACCCCGCCGGCATCGATCGTGCGCTCGTCGACGGTCATTCGTCGCCGCCGTAGAACACCGTCTCGCAGACGCGGCGGCAGCGGCGCGTGATGCGGCGATAGTCCTCCAGGAACTGCACGCGCGCGCCGGGTGCCGCGTAGCCGAGAGCCCGGGCGAGGATCTCGACCTCGTCGGCCTCTTGCGGCAGCGCGTCCTGGGGCCGGCCGCGGACCAAGTAGAGCACGTTGCGCGCGCGGGTCAGGAAGCGGAACGCGTCGACCAGCCACCGCGCCTGCTCGAGATCGAGGAGCGACATGTCGGCCGCGGCGGCGATCGCCGGGATCGTGGTCTGCACCTGGAGACGCGGGTCCTTGTAGCCGTGCTGCAGCTGCAGGAGCTGCGTCGTGAACTCGACGTCTACCAATCCGCCGGTCCCGACCTTCAGCTGGAAGCGGCGGTCCTCGCGCGGGCCGAGCCGCTCCTTCTCGATCCGCGCCTTGATGCTCCTGATCTCGCGCAGCACGTCGGCGCTGAGCCCCTCGGGGTAGACGGACGGCCGGACGAGATCCATGAACTCCGCGCCGAGCGTCGGGTCCCCGGCGACCGGCCGCGCCTTGATAAGCGCCTGGAACTCCCACGGCTGTGCCCAGCGCTCGTAGTACGAGCGGTACGCGGCGAGCGAGCGCACGAGCGGGCCGTCCTTCCCCTCCGGCCTCAGCGAGGCGTCTACCCGGAACGCTTGGCCTTCCTCGGTGGTCGCCGCGAGCCGCGCGAGGACCCCCTCCCCGATCTGCGAGGCCCACGCGTACCCGGTGCGCTCGTCGGGGGCGTCGTAGACGAACATGACGTCGATGTCCGACGCGTAGTTGAGCTCCTCGCCGCCGAGCTTGCCCATCCCGATCACGGCGAACCGCGCCGCGCCCGGCGCCGGGAGCTCCTCTTCGAGGGACACGAGCGCCGCGCGCACCGCGGCCTCGGCGAGATACGTGATCTCGCGGCCGACGTCCTCGGGCGTGGCTCCGCCGGCGAGATCGCGGCACGCGATACGCAGGATCTCACGTCGCTTGAAGCGCCGGATCGCCGCATCGCGCGCCGCGGGGTCGCCGCGCCACTCGATGTGCTCCATAGCTTCGTCCAGCAACTGCTCGCGGCTCTTGCGTGTGAGCGTGCCCGGCTCTGAGAGCGCGTGCACCATCTCGGGAACGTGCAAGAGGTACTCGCCGAGCAGACGGCTGGTTCCGAGCACGCGACACAACAGCTCGACGACCGGAGGCGCGTCGCGCAGCGCGCCGAGCGCCGTCGGATTACCGCCGACGCGCAACGCGACGTCGCGGAAGCTCGACACGGCGAGATCCGGGTCGGGCGCGTCGGCCATCCAGTCGAGCATCACGGGCAGGAGCGTGCGCATCAGCTGCGCGCGTCGCGACAAGCCACTTGTCAGGTCGCCGAGGAACTTCAGCGATCGGCCCGGCGAGCGGAACCCCAACGCGCTCAACCGTTCCTGAGCGGCGTCGGGGTTCAGCGCCGGCGCCTGCGCGAACCGCTCGAGCAGCGGGCGGTAGAACAGCTTCTCGTGGATGCGGCGCACGAGTGCCTGGATGCGCCGCCACTCTCCTTCGAATCCTTCGAGCGCCGTCTTCTCCGGCGTATCGCGGAAGCCCATCGAGCGCGCGAGCGTCCGCCGCCGTGCCTCGTCGGCCGGGACGGTGTGGGTTTGGCGTTCCTGCGCGAGCTGCAAACGGTGTTCGATCTTGCGGAGGAACCGGTACGCGCCGGCCAGATCGGCGGCGTCCTCGTCGCCGACGTAGGCGCCGTGCGCGAGCACCGAAAGTCCTTCGAGCGTGTTCGCGGTTCGCAAACTCGTGTCGCGCCGCGCGTGGACGAGTTGTAGCAGTTGGACGGCGAACTCGATGTCGCGGAGGCCGCCGGGCCCGCGCTTCACCTCGCGCGCCGCGAAGCCGCGCGACGCCATCACGCGCTCGGCGCGCGCCTTCATGCCGCGGATCTCGCGGATCGTCTCCGGCGACAGCTTCTCCGGATAGACGTACGGACCGATCAGGTCCATGAACTCGCCACCAAGTGACGCGTCGCCGGCGACCGGACGCGCCTTGATCAAAGCCTGGAACTCCCACGGCTTCGCCCACCGGTCGTAGTACGAGCGGTACGCGGCGATCGACCGCACCAGCGGACCGTCGCGACCTTCGGGCCGCAACGACGCGTCGACGCGGAACGCTTGCCCTTCCTCGGTGGTCGCGGCGAGGCGCGACAGGATGCCTTCGGCGATCTTGGTGGCCCACTCGTAGCCGGGCTTCTCTTCGGGCGCGGTGAAGACGAACATCACGTCGATGTCGGACGCGTAGTTGAGCTCCTCGCCGCCGAGCTTGCCCATCCCCAGGACACAGAAGCGTGCCCCCGAAGGCGCGGGGAACTCCTCCTCCAGCGAGATGATCGCCGCCTTGAGACACGCATCGGCCAGGAAGGAGAGCTCGCGCCCTACCTCCTCGACCGAAGCCCCTCCGTCGAGGTCGCGGCAGGCGATGCGGAGGAGCTCGCGCCGCTTGAAGACCCGCAGCGCGAGCCGGGGATCGTCGTCCCCGCGCAGGGCGCGCGCTGCCGCGTCGGCGAGTGCCTTGCGCGTGCGCGGTTTCGCGAGCGCACGGCCGTCGCGCAGGATCTCCGCATGCTCGGGATGGCGCGAGAGGAACGCGCCGAGCGACGTGGACAACCCGAGGACCGCAGCGAGGCGCGCGAGGAAGCCGCTCGACGGAACGCGGCCGGTGATCGCGATCCACCGGCAAAGCTGCGCGATCGCCAGGTCCGGGT
>JBASRP010000361.1:0-1580 GCA_049273905.1 Actinomycetota bacterium | reverse complement strand
AGCCCAACCCGCGCGACGTCGGCACGCGGTTGACGCAGCGGAGCGCGACACCCGTGAACGGACGGCCGGCCGCCTCGTACGCGAGCCGAACACCGCGCGCCACCACGTTGTCGCCCGTCGTGGGGAGCCGGCCCGCGCCCTGGCCTTCCACCTGCACCGTGATGCCGTCCGACTCGCGCGCCTCGACCTCGTTGTAGAGGGCGAGGGCGAGCCCGAGGGCGTCGAAGCCGGGGCCCAGGTTGGCCGAGGTCGCGGGGACGCGGACGTGGACCAAGCGACTAGAGCCGCTTGAGTAGCCACTCCGGGGTCAGCGAGATCGCCCAGGAGTTCAGCACAACATAGTAGTTGGTGAACACGAGGATGCCGACGATCACGAGCAGCACGCCGGCGGCGCGCTCGACCACCGGGATGAACGGCCGGTAGCGCTTGAAGAACTTGAGGAACGGCCCCAGCGCGAGTGCTGCGATGAGGAACGGCGCGCCGAGACCCGCGGAGTACGCCACCAGTAGGCCCACGCCGCGCGAGACGGTCTCGGCGGTGCCGGCCAGCGACAGGATCGCGCCGAGGATCGGACCCACGCACGGCGTCCAGCCGATCGCGAACGTCACCCCGACCGCGAAGGAGCCGATGTAGCCGGCCGGCTTCTCGCGGATCTGCCAGGAGGCCGTGCGCCCGAAGATCCCGATCCGCAGCACGCCCGCGATGTAGAGCCCGAAGACGATGATGAGCGCGCCGCCGACGCGGCGGATGGCGTCGCGATAGCTGAACAGGAACTGCGAGGCGGCGCTGAAGGAGGCGCCCAGCGCGACGAAGATCACGGAGAAGCCCACGATGAACGCGATCGCGTGGAGCACCACGCGCCGCCGCGCGGCCGCCGAGAGGTCGCTCGTGAGGTCGCTGACCGACATGCCGGTGATGAACGAGATGTACGATGGAAACAGCGGCAGCACGCACGGCGAGAGGAACGAGAAGAGCCCGGCGCTGAACGCGACCGCGACGCCGAGCGATTGTCCCATCAGCGCACCATCGCCTCGACCAGTCGGTGGGACACCTTGTTGTCCCAGTGACGCGGTCCCAGCGCGAGGGCGGCGAGGCCACCGTCCTTGCCGAGGATGAAGCTCGACGGCAGCGCCCGCACACCGTACTTCTCGGCCACGCTCATTTTCGTGTCGAGGGCAATCGGAAACGTGAGCTTGTGCTCGGTCACGAAGGGCACGACCTTCTTCGGGTCCGTGTCGACGGAGACGGCGACCAACACGAAGCCGGCGTCCTTGTGCTTGCGCCAGAGCCGCTCCATCGCCGGCATCTCCTCCAGGCACGGCGGACACCACGTCGCCCAGAAGTTGACGAGGACAACCTTGCCGCGCTGGTCGGCGAGCCTGAAAGTCCCCCCGTTCAGCGCGGGCAGCGTGAAGTCCTCGGCGGCCTTGGTGCGACTCGGCTTGACGAGATCGAGCTCGCGGAGCAACGCGTCGACGGCTCAGCGCGCTCGGCCGACGCGGGCGGCGCGTCCGAGGACGGCGGCTTTGCCGAGGCGAGCAACCCCACGCCGGCGGCGGCGACGACGAGGATGGCGACGA
>JBASRP010000416.1:0-4279 GCA_049273905.1 Actinomycetota bacterium | reverse complement strand
GCGCCCGGCATCGTCGCCGGCCCGGCGAGCTGCATCCACCCGCCGCGCTTGACCTCCGCGACCTCCGCCGCCGTCCCATCCTCGTCGAGGAGAACGAGGAACCCGATCTCCTCGTCGTCGACGAACGCCTGCGCGTAGCGGCGGTCGCCCGTCCCGATCGCGACGAGACGCGCGCCCTTCCCGGTTATCTCGCTCTCATGGCCCCGCAACTGCGCGGCGTGGTACCGGCAATGCACTCACCCGAAGTGCCGGAGGAAGACCAGCACCACCGGCTGCGCGGCCCACAGATCTCCGAGACGGTGCTCCGCGCCGGCCACATCCTCGAGGACGAGATCGCCGAAGGCCGCGAGGTCCATCTACGCGCCCAGCGGAAGGTTGGGGCTCGCGGAGACGTCAAGGGGCGTCCGCTCGCCGGCGGCGAGCTTGCGGAGTCCGACGGCCGCGATCATCGCGCCGTTGTCCGTGCAAAGAAGGGGCGAGGGCGACGCGACGTCGATTCCGCGTTTCTCGCCGTCCTGTTGCATCCGCGCGCGCAGCCGCGAGTTCGCCGCCACCCCGCCGGCGATCACAACGGTCTTGACGCCGCGCTCCTCCGCCGCGCGCATCGTCTTCGCGACCTGCACGTCGACGACTGCCTCCTGGAACGACGCCGCGAGGTCGGCCGCGTCGATGTCCTTCCCCGCGTCCTGCTGCTCGCGGATCCAGCGGATCACGGCGGTCTTCAGCCCCGAGTACGAGAAGTCGAGATCGGCGTCGTTCATCTTCGCGCGCGGGAACGCGTACGCCTTCGGGTTCCCCTGCTTCGCGAGCCGGTCGATCTCAGGGCCGCCCGGGAACCCCAGCCCGATGTAGCGCGCGATCTTGTCGAACGCCTCGCCGGCCGCGTCGTCGATCGTCTGCCCTAAGACCTCGAAGCGTCCGCGCTCGGGCACCAGCGCGATGATCGTGTGCCCGCCGGAAACGATCAGCGCGATCAGCGGCGTCGTGAGGTCCGGACGTTCGAGGAACGCGGCCTCGACGTGCGCTTCGAGGTGGTTCACGCCGATCAAGGGCACGTCGAGCGCGCCGGCGAAGCCTTTCGCCGCCGCGACGCCGACCAGTAACGCGCCGATCAGCCCAGGGCCCGTCGTGACGGCGACGCCGCCGATGTCCGAGAGCTGGATGCCCGCGTCGTCGAGCGCCTGCCCAAGAAGGATGTTGAGCGATATGAGGTGCTGCCGCGACGCGAGCTCCGGGACGACGCCACCGAACCGCGCGTGCAGGTCGGTCTGCGACGCGAGGACGTTCGCCAGCACGCGCTCGTCGTTCACGACCGCCACGCCGGTCTCGTCGCACGACGTCTCGATGCCGAGGACGATCACGCGCCGGCCCCGATCGCGCGGCGGATGCGCGCCACGCGCTCGTCCATCTCCGTCGAGCCGACCTCGTCGATCCACATGACGAGCGCGTCCTCGCCGGTCTCCGCGTAGTAGTTCTTGCGGACACCGACCGGCCGGAACCCGAACCACGAGTAGAGGCGCTGCGCAGGCCAGTTCGCGACACGCACCTCGAGCGCCAGCGAACGGACCGGCCGCGCGCGCGCCTCCTCGACGAGCGCGAGCAGGATACGGGTTCCCACCTTCCGGTGCTGGTAGTTCGGATGCACGGCGAGCGTTGTGATGTGCCCCTCGTCGAGGTGGCACATCAGTCCCCCGTAGCCGACGAGCGTCCGGCCGTGGTGCGCGACCAAGTAGTGGCGCGTGGTGCGCTGCGCGAGCTCGCTGAAGAACAGCGCGGCGCTCCAAGGCCGCGGATAGACGAGGCGCTCGATCGCGAGCACGTCGCGAACGTGACGACGCCGCATCGGCGACAGCGCGATCTGGGCAGGAACGCCCGGCGGGTCGGCCGGTGCTCTCGCCATCACTCGCCCACTCCCTCGTCCCCCCCGGCGGCGTCGGCTCTCTTCGGTATCTTCACCCGATCCGGGCGCAGGATCACAACCCCGCGCTTCTCCCAGGAGATCTCGGCGTCCGTCTTGCGCACGTAGAGGGGTTCCAGTTCGAGCAGAGGGTCGGTGTCCTCCCGGATGAACCGTGGGAGCGCCAGCTCGACCAACGCCGGGGCCGTCGGGAACGCTTGCGACAGCGACGCGTGCTCGGCGCGCGCGTGCGGCAAGAGATTGCGGTAAAGGAGAGCGCCGTTCCCGACGAGGAGGGTCTCCTCGCTGCGCGCTTGGACCTCGCTCGCAAGCTGCTCGGGTGGCCAGACCGCGTACTCGCTGAGCCGCTGTATCCCGCCGGGCACCTGACGGTAGAAGGCGGCGAACACCTCACCGCGCCTCGCGTCGACGGCCGCGCAGATCAACCGCGGCGAGTACCGGACGCCGTACGCGAGCAGGTCGAGGCTCGGGATCCCCACGACCGGGACGCGCAACGCTTGCGCCATCGCCTTCGCGGTCGCGACGCCGACGCGCATCCCCGTGAAGAGACCGGGGCCGAGACCGACCGCCACGCCGCCGACTCGGTTCATCGCGATCCCGGCCTCGTCCGCGAGGTACTTGATCGCGGGAACGAGGAACTCCGCGTGCCCCTTGCCGCGCGACACCTGCGCTGCCGCAACGATGCCCTGCTCGGTGCCGAACGCAACCGAGGACATGGCCGTCGAGGCCTCGATCCCGAGCACGAGCATCTAGGGAGTCTCCTCCACGCGCCACCGGACGAGATCCTCGGCGACGCCGGCCAGACGCCGGTTCCACGCCGCGCCGCGCGCGTGCACGTCGATCGTGCGCACGTCCTCCGATTCCGCGCGGATCACGATCTCGACGAGCTCGTCCGGCAACAGCGGCCCGACCGCGTCGCCCCACTCGATGAAGATGACCGACGACGGATCGAGGAACTCCTCAAAGCCCAGATCCGTCAGCTCCTGGAGGTTACCGAGCCGGTACACGTCGAGGTGCAGGATCGGGAACGCGCCGGCGTATTCGCGGACGAGGACGAACGTCGGGCTGGTGACCTGCTCGCGCACGCCGAGCGCCGCCGCCGCTCCCTGCACGAAGCACGTCTTCCCCGCGCCGAGGTCGCCGGACAGAGCGACGACGTCGCCCGGCCGCAGCGTCGCCGCGATGCTCGCCGCGATGGTCTTCGTCTCCTCAGGAGAGGACGAACGGCACCGTATCCGGCGGCCCAAGCGGCCTCGCTAGGAGAACAGACCCAGCTGCTCGCCCGGGTCCTCTTGTGTTTCCGGAAGCTCGTCCAGCGTCTTGCGGATCAAAAGGAAATCCTGCTCGACCTGCTGCATGGCGAGCCCGCCGGCTCCCGAGCGAAGGAGTGCCGCCGGATGGAACGTCGGGATGAGGATCCGCCCGCGCCAATCGAAGCGCTGCCCTCGCACCTTCGAGATCCCGACCTTGCGCCCAAGCAGCAGCTGCGTCGAGAAGTTGCCCAGTGTCGCGATGACGCGCGGGTTGATGAGGTCGAGCTGCTCCTTGAGCCACGGCTTGCAGGCCTCGATCTCGTCGGGCATCGGGTCACGGTTCCCCGGCGGGCGGCATTTCAGGACGTTCGCGATGTAGACCTGCTCGCGCTTGAGCCCGATGTTCCCGAGCAGAGTCGTCAGCAGCTGCCCGGCCGCCCCGACGAACGGCTCCCCCTGCTTGTCCTCGTGGAAGCCGGGCGCCTCGCCGATGAACATCAGGTCGGCGTCCGGGTGGCCGACGCCGAAGACGACCTGCGTGCGGCTCTCGGCGAGCCTGCATCTGGGGCAGTCCGCGGCTTCGCGCGCGACGACATCGAGGGTTCTGTCCACGGTCCCGCCAATGCTACCCCGGGGCGTTGTGCGCCCCAAGGCCCGGCCTTAGTGCGCGAGCGCCGGGACGGACGCGAGGAAGGCCCGGAGACGCGCGTTGAACGAGTGCGGGCGCTCCAATGGCGCCATGTGCCCGGCCTCGTTGATGACGGCGAGCTCGGCCCCTTTGATCGCCGCCGCGATGCGGTCGGCGGCGCCCGGCGGGGTCAGCTTGTCGTGGGTGCCGGCCACGATCAACGTCGGGACGTCGACGATGTCGAGCACCTTCGTCACGTCGAGCGCGAGCAGATCCGGCAGCATGTGCGCCCACACGTCGGTCGGGCACTCGGACAGCATCCGGTCCATGAACTGGACCACGGACGGCAGCGCCTTCGGTCCGAGCCCCGCCCAGCGCACCGTCACGTAGGCGAGGTCTCGCGTGCGCCCCCGCAAGCGGTCGACGCGTCCCGCGTTGCTGGCAAGCGCGCGCACCGCGCCGGCTTGCACCATCTGGAAC
>JBASRP010000407.1:0-5159 GCA_049273905.1 Actinomycetota bacterium | reverse complement strand
GGCGTGACGCGCGACGGCCTCGGGGCCGCGGTGCTCGGCCAGGCGCCGTCGGACCTCGGCGTCGACCTCGGCGCGGAACGCCTTCACGCGGGCCTCGAACTCGTCCTTCCACAACTGCCGTTCCAGTGCGGTGAGGTCCTCGCGGCCGGAGAGCTCCTCCATCAGGCGGCGCATCATCAGGTCGAGGTCGACCACGCGGAACACGCGGTACTGGAAGTACGGGCTACCGCCTTGCGGCATATCGACGCGGCCGAACGCGGCCACGGCGCGGCGGGCCATGTCGCGCAGGCCCGACGCGTCGCCGGAGAGCAACGCTCGGTAGAGCTCCTCGAGGTACTCCTCGGGATCTCCTTCGGGGTTGTCGGCGTCGCGGGCGTCCGTCGCTTCCGGTGTCGGCGCGGCGCCGAAGTAGAGGTCGAAGATCGTTTCGAACGCGGGGCGGTGCGCGTCGCTCTTCACCATCGTCGTGGCGAGCGCCGCCTTGAACGCGTCCTTGTCGTCGAACGGAACGTGGCCGAGTGCCTTGAGGGCGTCGATGTTCTCGCTCGCCGCGACCGGCACGCCGGCCTTCCGCAGAGCGTGTGTGAAGTCCAGCAGGCGGTTGAGCATCAGTTGTCGCGCGGGTTCGGCGCGATCTTGAGGTGGCCGGCCACCTTCTCGACGTCGGACTGGAACTTCAGCAGCACCGTCATCGTGCGCTGAGCGGTCGCCTCGTCGAGCTCGGTCACGCCGAGGTGCAGGAGCGTCCGCGCCCAGTCGAGCGTCTCCGCGATCGACGGCGCCTTCTTCAGCTCCATCGCCCGGATCGAACGCACGAGCCGCACGATCTGGTCGGCGAGGACCTCGGGCAGCTCGGGGACGCGCATCAGAACGATCGCCTTCTCGCGCTCGAGGTCCGGGTAGTCGAGGTACAGATATAGGCAGCGTCGTTTCAGCGCCTCCGACAGCTCACGCGTGTTGTTCGACGTCAGGAACACGAACGGGATCTGCTTCGCGACCACGGTTCCCATCTCGGGGATCGTCACCTGGAAATCGGAGAGGAGCTCGAGCAGCAGGCCCTCGAACTCGAAGTCGGTCTTGTCGATCTCGTCGATCAGCAGCACCGTCTGCTCGGCCGAGCGGATCGCGGCCAGCAGCGGGCGTTCGAGAAGGAAGTCCTCGCCGAAGATGTTCGTCTCGACCTCTTCCCAGCTCTGCTCGCGGCCTTGCTCGGCCTGGATGCGCAGCAGCTGCTTCTTGTAGTTCCACTCGTAGAGTGCCTTCGCTTCATCGACACCCTCGTAGCACTGCAGGCGGATCAGGTTCGCGCCCAGCGCGCGCGCAACAGCCTTCGCCAGTTCCGTCTTCCCGGTGCCGGCCGGGCCCTCGACGAGCACGGGCTTGCCGAGCCGGTCGGCCAGGAAAACAACCGTCGCGATCGATTCGTCGGACAGGTAGTCGCCCTCACGCAAACGGTCGAGGACCTCGGGAGGCGTGCCGAAGCGATTCACGCGGATCCTAAGAAGGTGTCGAGCTGCTCGATGTGCTCGTCGTAATGACCGTGGGCGTTGCCCTCGCAGATGCGCACGAGGTTCTCGCCGAGATCGGCCGGCAGCTGCGCGAGTTCCTCGCGGAACCGGTGGCGCGCTGCACTGGACATCACGCGGACGTCGTGGACCGAGAGATCCTTGTTCTTCTCGTACTGGTCGCGGTTGAACTCGTCGATGGGCGGGTACTCGGGCAGGGTGCCCATCGTCCGCAGGACCTCGAAGCGGTCCGTCGTCACCGCATGCCACGCCGCGACGTGCACCATGACGTCCTTGGCGGACCAGTCTCCGTTGACGCCCGGCTTCACCCAGTCGTCATCCGACAGCTTGTCGAGGCGCGCGTGTAGCTCTCGCCACGACGCCTCCTCGGCGTCGAGCAGTTCCTGCTTCTTGTTGCTCATGCGCGTACCTGCCCTTCCCCCTGGACCACGTATTTGTACGAGGTGAGTTCCGCGAGCGCCATCGGGCCGCGCGCGTGGAGCTTCTGGTTGGAGATGCCGATCTCGGCGCCGAACCCGAACTCGCCGCCGTCGGCGAAACGCGTGGACGCGTTGACCATGACGCAGGCCGAGTCGACCTCGGCCGTGAAGCGGTTCGCGGCGGCGTAGTCCTCGGTGACGATCGCGTCGGTGTGGTTCGTGCCGTAGGTGTTCACGTGCTCGATCGCATCGTCGAGCGAGTCGACGACCTTCACCGCGAGGATCAGGTCGAGGTACTCGGCGCGCCAGTCCTCCTCGGTCGCGGCGGCGACCCGGTCGGAATATGCGCGGGCGCGATCGTCGCCCCGCAGCTCCACGGATGCGGCGAGCAGGGCGTCGATCGCCTTTGGCAGGAACGCGTCCGCTTTGGCCGCATGGACGAGGAGTGTCTCGGCGGCGTTGCACACGCCGGGGCGCTGCGTCTTGGCGTTGATCAGGATCGGGAGCGCCTTCTCGAGGTCGGCGCTCGCGTCGACGTAGACGTGGCAGTTCCCGACGCCGGTCTCGATGACGGGGACGGTCGACTCCTCGACCGTCGTGCGGATCAGGTCGGCGCCGCCGCGCGGGATCAGCACGTCGACGTACTCGCGCATGCGCATCAGTTCCTTGGCGCTCTCGCGGTCGGTCGACGGGATCAGCTGCACGGCATTCTCCGGCAGCCCGGCCTTACGGCCGGCAGCCTCGATGATCCGCGCGAGCGCGGTGTTCGACGAGATCGCGATGCGCGAGCCGCGCAAGATGCACGCATTTCCGCTCTTCACGCACAGTCCGGCGGCGTCGACGGTGACGTTCGGTCGCGCCTCGTAGATGATCCCGACGACACCGAGCGGGACGCGCACCTTGGTGATGCGCAGGCCGTTCGGGAGGCGCCAGCCGTCGAGGACTTCGCCGATCGGATCCTTGAGAGCGACCATGTCGGTCAGGCCCGTGGCCATGCCGGAGATCCGCTCCGGCGTGAGCGTCAGCCGGTCGATCAGCGCGCCCGTGATCCCCTCGGCCTGCGCGCGCTCGAGGTCTTCGGTGTTCGCGTCGAGGATGTCGTCGGCGTTGTCTTCCAGGGCCGCCGCCATCGCGCGCAGGGCGTCGTTCTTGACCGCCGAGGTCGCGCCGGCGAGGCGCCGGCCCGCAGCGCGAGCACGGCGGCCGATGTCCAGGACTTCGCTCATCGTCACAGGATAACCAGGGAATCGCGGTGGATGACTTCCGCTCCGCCCTCGCGGATGCTGCGCCCGCGCACCCCTTCGAGCTCATCGGCGGAGTAGTTGACCAGGCCGCGCGCGAAGATCAGGTCGTCGGGCCCGGCGACCTCGACGGCGTCGCCGGAAGCGAACCGCCCGCGGTGACCCGTAACGCCGGCCGGGAGCAGGCTCCGTCCGGAATCGACCAACGCCTTCTTCGCGCCGGCGTCCACCGCGATCACGCCGCGCGGCGACTGCGCGAACGCGATCCAGAGTTTCCGCGACGCGCCGCGGGCGCGGCGGGGCGGGATGAACGTGCCGACGGTGTCGCCGCGGAGGACGTGGGTGATCACGTCCTGCCGGCGCGCATTGGCGACGACCACGCCGACGCCCGAGGCGCTCGCGATCTTCGTCGCTTCCACCTTCGAGGCCATGCCGCCGCTGCCGATATGGCTGCCGGCCCGCGCGCGGATCGCGGGAAGCGACGTGAGGTCGTCGATCTGGTCGATGACTCCGGACAGTCCCTTGGCCGGGTCTTCCAGATGGATGCCGTCGACGTCCGAGAGGATCACGAGCAGGTCGGCGTGCACGAGGTTCGCGACCAGCGCGGCGAGGCGGTCGTTGTCGCCGAAGCGGATCTCGTCGACGGCGACGGTGTCGTTCTCGTTGACGATCGGCACCACGCCGAGCGCGATCAAGCGCGTCAGCGCTGCGTTCGCGTTGAGGTAACCCTTGCGGCGGATGAAGTCATCCTGCGTCAGGAGCACCTGGCCGACCTTGACGCGCCGGCGCGCGAACGCGCGCTGGTACGCGTGCATCAGCACGCCCTGCCCGACGCTCGCGGCCGCCTGCAGCGTTGGGATATCCGTTGGCTTGCGACGGAGGCCGAGCGGGTGCAGCCCGGCCGCGATCGCGCCGGACGACACGAGGACGCACGAGATCCCTTTGCGCTGCGCGCGGGAGAGCTCGGATGCGAGACGTGAGACCTGCGTCTCGTCGAGGCCGCCGTCCGGCGCGGTCAAACTCGACGACCCGATCTTGACGACGAGGCGTTTGATCGTGGGCAGACCTCTCGCGCCCGCGGTCCGCGCTTTGCGCGGCGTCACGCGTCGCGCTCCGGGATGAACTCGAACGCCTCGGCGCCGATGCGGACCTCGTCGCCTGCCTTCGCGCCCGCGCGCTGCAGCGCGTCTTCCACGCCGAAGCCCACGAGCCGTTCCTGGACGTAACGAACGGCGTCCGGGTTGGTGAGATCGAAGCGCGCGACGAGCTTCTCCGCGCGCGGATCGCGTACGCGGAACGCGCCGTTCTCGCGCAAGACCTCGACGCGGACGGCGTCGGGGCGGATGCGAAGGACCGCCGTCTCCTCTTCACGGGGGGGCGCGGCGCGCTCTTCGCCGACCGCGCGCGCGAGCGCCGCGGACAACTCCTCGATGCCTTCACCGGTCAGCGCGGACACGGCGAAGAACCCGCCCGGCGTCGCGGGCTTGCGTGCGGCGCCCACACGTTCGCGTGCGGCCGGGAGGTCGATCTTGTTGCCGGCCACCACCGCCGCCCTCGCGGCGAGGCCGGGATCGTAGGACGTGAGCTCGGCGCGCAAGACCTCCAGCGCGCCGGCGGGATCCTCCTCTGAAAGATCGAGCACGTAACAGAGCACGCGGCACCGCTGGAGATGACGCAGGAACGCGAGCCCGAGACCACGCCCTTCGGCCGCGCCCTCGATCAGGCCCGGCACGTCGGCCACGACGAACCGCGTGTCGCCGGCCTCGGCGACGCCGAGGTTCGGCGTCAGCGTCGTGAAGGGGTAGGACGCGATCTTCGGCGTCGCGGCGGACAGCTTGGCGACGAGCGACGATTTCCCCGCGTTCGGCAAACCCACCAGCCCGACATCGGCGAGCACACGCAGCTCGAGCGCGAGCCACCGCTCCTCCCCTGGCTCTCCGCGTTCCGCGAACGCCGGCGCGCGTCGGCGCGCG
>JBASRP010000405.1:0-18317 GCA_049273905.1 Actinomycetota bacterium | reverse complement strand
CTCCTGGCCGACGAACGCGGCCGCAACGCGCTCGGCTCGGCCCTGTGCGGCACCGGATCCGACCCCTTGCAGGCCACCGCCGCCGCGACCCTCGACGCCGCATCGCGGTTGACCAGCGACACCTAACGCGATCAGCCTCCCACCCACCCCGGCTCTGCCCACAGGCCCCTGTTACGATTGCTCGCGGCCCTGATGGATCCCGAAGAGCGCGAGTCCGTGATCGAAGACCTCGAGGACCTCGAGGCGATGAAAGCCGTCTTCGGAGACCGCGGCTACAAGGGCGTCGTGATCGTCTGCTCCGAATGCGGCGAGGACCATTTCTACGGCTGGGAGATGCTGAAAGAGTCGCTCGAGCACATGCTCGAGACCGGCGAGCCCCGGATGCACGAGCCCGCCTACGAGCCGCACCCCGACGAGTACGTCGGCTGGGACTATGCGCGCGGGTACCTCGACGCCGCGACCGAATCCGACGCCGACGAGATGGAGCCGCCGCCGGACGAGGACGAGAAGCCGCCGTCGAGCGCGTGGCTCGCCGACCGGGCGCGCTGCGCGTACTGCCGCGGCCGTCTTCCGCAGCGGGCGTGGGAAGACTGGACGTACTGTCCGTACTGCGGCGCCTCACTCGCGCCGTTGCGTCTCGTCGACGCGCTCGCCACGCGCGGCTGGAACGAGGAAGACATCGCGGCGCTGATGGACGAATGCGGCTTCGAGCCGCCGCTCGAGATCGGGGAAGAGCCCGACTAGGACTCTCGCGATGGCGGAGCTGTTCGACCCCGGCCTCTTCGACGAGGATTACCTCTACTTCTACGACGAGATCCTCACGGCCGAGCGCAGCGATGCCGAGACCGACGCGATCGTCGAGCTGGGAGGTCTGCAGCCCGGCATGCAGATCCTCGACGCGCCGTGCGGGCATGGCCGCCTCGCGAACCGCCTCGCCGAACGCGACCTCCGCGTCACCGGCCTCGATGCGAGCACCCTGTTCCTGGAGGTCGCGCGCAAGGACGCCGCCGACCGCGGCGTCGACGTCGACTATGTCGAGGGCGATCTCCGCGCGATCCCCTGGGAAGGCCGGTTCGACGCGCTCCTGAACTGGTTCACCTCGTTCGGCTACTTCGACGACGACACCAACCGCGACATGCTGCGCGGGTTCCGTCGTGCGCTGAAGCCGGGCGGCCGTCTGCTGCTCGACACCGTCAACCGCGAGCGCGTGCTGCGTGTTCAGGCCGCGCTGCCGCCGGGTCGCCCCGCGACGTTCCTCGCCGAGCGCGGCGACGACCTGATGGTCGACAACGTCGACTTCGATCCGTCGACCGGCTGCACCGTGACCGAGCGGATCATCGTCCGGGCCGGACGGGTCCGCCGCGTCCACTTCGCCGTCCGTACCTTCACCGTGCCGGAGCTCCGCGACTGGCTCATCGACGCCGGTTTCTCCGCCTTCGATGCCCTAGGCGACGACGGTCAGCCGTTCACGATCGACAGTGGACGCCTGGTGATCGTCGCAACCGCCTGATGCCGTTCTACTTCGCCTACGGCTCGAACATGAACGCCGACCAGATGGCGCAACGCTGCCCCGGCGGCCGCGCGCTCGGCGCCGCGCGCCTCGCGAACTGGCGCCTGACCTTCACCCGCGACTCACCCAAACGGGGCGGGGGCGTGCCCCACATCGAACGCGCCCCCGGCGACGAAGTCTGGGGCGTCCTCTGGGACCTAACCAAACCGCACATAGACGCACTCGACGTCTACGAAGGGATCGCGGTCGGCGCCTACACGCGCGAGGAAATCACCGTCAGCCATGACGGTCGCGATGTTGCGTGCGTCGTCTACATCGCGAACCCCACCGGCTACAAGGCGCCGTCGAAACACTTCCTGGCCGGGGTCGTGGAGGGCGCCGAAGCCTTTGGTCTGCCGGCGGCTTACGTGGAACGGATCCGCGCGTTCGGTCAGCCCGGCAGCTGATAGCCCGCGACTTCGCGGTCCCACGTGCGATCGGTAAGGCCCTCCGCCTTGAGATCGGCGTACCGCGGCCGTTGCGTCGGCGTCTTCGGGATCTCGTCCCGTTGCTCGACGTAGCGTGGAACGGCGTAGCGCGCCATGCGCGCGGCGCAGAAGTCGAGGAGCGTCGGCGGATCGATCGCCCCGCCGTCCCGCGAGACGACGACGACCTTGATCTCGTCCTCTCCGAGCTCGCTGGCGACGGCGTGCGCCGCCGACTCGAGAACACCGGGGAACTGGCTCACGACGTTCTCGACTTCCCACGCGCTGACGTTCTCGCCGCGGCGCCGCATCGACTCGCGCTTACGCCCGGCGTAGTAGTAGAACCCTTCGTCGTCGCGCCAGGCAAGGTCGCCGGTATGGAACCAGCCGCCGCGGAACGCCTCCTCGGTCGCGTCGGGCTGATTCAGGTAGTAGTGCGTCCGCCCTTCGGCGGCGCGCAGCGCGAGCTCACCGACCCGGCCGGCCGGAAGATCGGCGCCGGCGTCGTCGAGGATCGTCGCCTCGCATCCGGCGACCGGCTTTCCCATCGACCCGACCTTGCCGTCGAGATTGATGAGGTAGCCGGGCGCGTCGACCATCGAGAACTGCTCCACGATCTTCACGCCGAAGCGGTCCTGGAACGGTTCCCACGCGTGAGGCGGACACCCCGCCGAAAGGCAGACGCGCATCGGGTTGTCGCGGTCGTCGGGCCGCTCCGGCTGCTTGAGGAGGATCGAGATCACCGCCCCGACGTGGTTGAACTCGACCGCGTCGAACGTACGGACCTCGTCCCAGAACCGGCTCGCCGAGAAGCGCTCCGATATCGCGATCTGCGCGTCGAGGAACACGGCGCCAAGGACCGAGATCGCAAGCGGGTTCCCGTGGAAGAGCGGGAGGCACGTGTACATGGTCTCGCCTGCTTGGACCTCCATCGCCTGCCACATCGCGAGCAGAGGCCCGATGTCGGTGCGCGTCGGCACGACGCCCTTCGGCGGACCGGTCGTGCCGCTCGTATACAGCACGCCGAACGTTCCGCCGCCCTCCTCGACGGGTGGTTCCTCGGCCGGTCCGGCGAGGACGTCGCTGAGCGCGGTGGCGGACGAGTCCGGCGGCTCGCCGCGCACGATCTCCACCCGCGGAGCGTCACCGCGCACCGGCTCGTACTGCGGCCACAGCGCGTCGTCGATCACGATCGCGTTCGCGCCCGAGTCGCGCAATAGAAAAGAGAGCGTTGCGCCGCGTTGCGCGGTGTTCACGGGCACCGGTGACAGGCCGGCGCACACGGCGCCGAAGTGCGCGTAAAGGAACTCGGGACAGTTGGGCAGCATGATCGCCGCACGGTCGCCCGGGGTCACGCCGGCGTCGCGGAAACCGCGCGCGACGCGCAGCACGTTCGCGTAGAACTCGCCCCACGCCATCGCGACGCCGGGCATCTTTAGGAATATCTGGTCGGGATGCTCCGTTGCCCGGTATTCGAGGAGCGCCGCCAGAACGTGCCTCTCCGCCATCGTCGGCATCGTACCGTCGGGCTCGGTAGACTCGGCTGGCGACACCCGGGAGGACGCTGATGAAGTTCGACGACAACCTCGAACTCAACAACGTGATGGTGATCTACGCCCATCCGGACGACGCCGAGTTCGGCTGTTCCGGCACGTGCGCGAAGTGGGCGCGCGAGGGCGTGGAGATCACGTACTGCATGGTGACGAACGGCGCGTCCGGCACGCGCGATAAAGAGATGACGCGCGAGAAGCTGGCCGCGATCCGCGAGAAGGAGCAGCGCGACGCGGCCGAGCTGCTCGGGGTGAAGAACGTAATCTTCCTCGGGTTCGAGGACGGGTACCTGTACCCGGACCTGGACCTCCGCAAGGCCGTCGCGCGCGAGGTTCGGAAGGTCCGCCCCGACGCGATCATCTCGCAGGACCCGACGAACCGGTGGTGGGCTCCCGCGTACATCAACCACCCCGACCACATCGCCGTCGGCGAGGTCGTTCTGCGCACGATCAACCCCGACGCGTCCTCGGGCCTGATGTTCCCCGAGCTCTGGCACGAGGAAGGCCTCGCGCCGCACAAGCCGCTGGCGCTGTTTCTGATGACGTTCCAGGATCCCGAGGTGTTCGTCGATATCACCGAGACGATCGATCTGAAGATCAAGGCCCTCGAAGCGCACGCGTCGCAGATCGGCTCGTGGCCGGTTGAGGAGTTCATCCGCGAACGCAACAAAGAGATAGCCAGCGCTGCGAAGAAGAAGGGGATGGACGGCCCGCTGGAATTCGCGGAGGCCTACAAACTCTTCCGTCTCGAACCCGACGAAGACTAGCCCTCGCTCACTGGGTTCCGATCGCCATCGCTGCCTCCGCATGGGGGTCGCTGAACGGCAGGCCGTCGACGTCGACCACGACCTTGTGGATTGTGCCGGTGAAAGCGAACGGCGGCTGATACTCCTCGGTCACGGGCAGGCCGCCGCTGACGCCGATCCGGATTCCGGCACCTGCGACCGAGAACCGCACGGGCGTGAAGCGTTTGATCAGCCCGCGGCCCACCGCCTCGCCGTCGACGAGGAGAGTGCCGACGCCTTGATGCTCGGCGGTCTTGCCGAAGTGGAAGGCGAGGGTATGAGAGCCGGGCGAAAGGGCGGTGTCTGATGAGATCCGCGCTTCCTCGATCCCCAGGAAGTTGTGCACGTACGTGAGGCGTCCGTCGACAACGTACAGCGACCATCCGCCGTGCAACGAGCCCTGCGTGATGAGGGTGCCCTCGACCCCGCCGTTCGGGACGTCGACCTCCGCGGTGATGGCGTGCGAGCGGTTACGGATGTTGACGCCGACGTCCTCGGGGATCATCGCGCCGCCGGGGTAGTAGACGTATTGTCCGCGCTTCGGTATCGGGTGCGGCCGGTGGAAGACGAAGTCCGAGAAGGGCCGGTTGTCGAGCGGCAGCACGTTGTACTTCTCCGCCTCCGCCCACCAGAGGGCGACGAGCTCTTGCAGTTTCTCGGGTTGCTTCCCGGCGAGGTCGGTGCATTCCGAGGGGTCGGCTTCTAGGTCGTAGAGCTCCCAGTCGTCGTCGTTCAAACTCTGCCGCGTGTCTTGGATCGTGTGGTAGACGACGGCCTTCCAGCCGTCGTGGTAGATCGCGCGGCAGGCGAACATCTCGAAGTATTGCGTCGTGCGCGGGCTCGGCGCGGCGGCGTCATCGAGCGTGCGCGCGAAGCTCGCGCCCTCGATGGGACGCTGGGTGACGCCGTCGATCTCGTCCGGCGGGGCAACGCCGAGGATGTCCAGCACCGTCGGAGCGATATCGATCACGTGGGCGTACTGACGGCGGATGGCCCCGCCTTCCGCGATCTTCTGCGGCCATGAGACGATGAGCGGGTCGCAGACGCCGCCCTCGTGCACTTCCCGCTTCCAGCGGCGGAACGGCGTGTTGCCGGCGACGGTCCATCCCCACGGGTAGTTGGTGAAGAACCGCGGGCCGCCGATGTCGTCGATCCTTGCGAGCGCCTGGTCGACCGACGGTTCGAGAAAGAAGTTCCATAGCCGCATGTCGTTGGTCGTGCCGTACGGGCCGCCCTCGGAGCTGGCACCGTTGTCGGAGAGAACGAGCACGAGCGTGTTCTCGAGGTCCCCGGTCTCGGCGAGGAACGAGAGCAGCCGCCCGACGTGGTGGTCGGTGTGGGAGAGGTAGCCGGCGAAGGCCTCCATGTACCGCGCGAAGAGGCGCCGCTCGTCGGGCGAGAGGTCGTCCCACGCCGGCACCCAGTCGGGTCGCGGCGACAGCTGTGTGTGACCGGGCAGCACGCCCATCGAGATCTGCCGCGCGAACGTCTCCTCGCGCCAGGCGTCCCAGCCGCGGTCGAAGCGGCCGCGGTACTTCTCGATCCACTCGCGCGGCGCTTGATGCGGCGCGTGACAGGCCGCGGTCGCGAAGTACATGAAGAACGGTTTTCCCGCATCGGCCGCGCGCAGGTCCTTGATGAGCTCGATGCCGCGGTCCGCGAGGTCCTCCGTCAGGTGGTACCCGTCGGCGATGCCGCTCGGCGGCTCGATCAGATGGTTGTCGCTCACGAGCGCCGGCGTGAACTGGTCCGTCTGGCCCTCGAAGAAGCCGTAGTAGCGCTCGAAGCCGCGGCTCAGCGGCCACCGGGTCCGGGGCGCGGCGTTGTGGTACTCGAGGTGCGGCGTCAGGTGCCACTTGCCGACCGCGTACGACGCGTACCCTTGCCGCACGAGGATCTCGGACAAGAAGCCGTTCGCCTTCGAGATGCGCGCGTCGTAGCCCGGGAAGCCCGTGGCCAGCTCGACGACCCGTCCCACGCCGACCGAGTGATGGTTCCGTCCCGTCAGGAGCGCGGCGCGGGTGGGGGAGCAGAGCGCCGTCGTGTGGAAGTTCGAGTAGCGAAGGCCCCGCGCCGCAAGGCCGTCGAAGACGGGCGTCTCGATATCGGATCCGAAGCAGCCGATCTGCGCGAAGCCCACGTCGTCGAGGACGATCAGCAGGACGTTCGGCGATCCCTCGCGTGCGCGGACCTCGTCCGGCCACCACGGCTGCGAATCCGTGTACGTGCGACCGATGACGCCTTGGAATTCACCCGGCTCCATGACTCCCCCTCGCGTTTCGGCGTGAGGGAGCGACCCTATCGCAGCGCGTTCAGGCGGGGCCTTCGTACACGCAGTCCTCGGGCGCCTTGTCTTCGCGCAGTCCCTTGAACGACGCCGCGCGCATCCGGAACTGCGACGTGAACGCGAGGTACTCCACCTCGCACACGAGCTCGGGCCGCACCCAATGGACGTGGCTCGTGTCGACCTCATCCTTCGAGGGGACCGCGACCGGAGGTTTCGCAGTCGCCAGCGGCTCCAGTTTCTCCGTCAGCATCGTCAGCGTCTTCTCGGTGAACCCCGTCCCGACGTGTCCGGCGTACAGCAGCTTGCCGTCCTTGTAGACGCCGGCGAGCAGCGCGCCGACGTTGCCGCCGCGCCGGCCCTCGCCGGGCGACCAGCCGACGATCACGCAGTCCTGGCGGTTCACGGCTTTGACCTTGATCCAATCCTTCGTTCGCCGGCCCGGCTTGTACGTCGATCCTTTCTTCTTGGCGATGACGCCCTCGAGGCCGCGCTTCTTCACTTCGGCGAAGAGCTTCTTGCCATCGCGCTCGATCGTGACCGAATTCTGCACGCGCGGGCCCGGCACCAGAACGCGATGCAGCGCCTCGAGCCGCTCCTCCAGCGGGCGATCCACGAGCGACTCGCCGTCGAGCCAGAGGATGTCGAACGCGATGAACAGCACCGGGTTCGCCTTCAGGGCCGCCTGCGAAGGCTTCGACGCCGTGAAGCGCTGCTGCAGCCGCTCGAACGAGGGGCGGCCGTCCTTCTCGAGGACGACGATCTCGCCGTCGATCAGCGCGTTGTCACCGGCCAGAAGCCCGTGCATCTCGAGCAGCTCCGGGTACTGCTCGTTGACCTCCCGGCCGCGCCGCGACACGAGTCGCGTCTTCTCGTTGCCAAGGTACGCGAACGTGCGCACGCCGTCCCACTTCACCTCGAAGATCCACCTGGGGTCGTCGAACGGTTTCCCGCCGGGCGTCGCGAGCGTCGGTTGCAGCACCGGCGGCATCGGCTTCGCCGGCAGCGCGCCCGCGCGCGTCGAGCGGAAGATCAGCCAGTTCTTCGGATCGCCGCCCTGCGCGGTTTGCACGATGTGGTACTCGCCCTGCAGCCGCTCGCCGTGCAATCGCAACGTGATCTTCTTGTCGGTCCACTCCAGCGGCTCATACGTGCCCTCGTCGAAGATCCGGACCTCGCCAGCGCCGTACTCGCCCTTCGGGATCGTCCCGCTGAACGAGCCGTACTCGAGCGGGTGGTCCTCCACGTGGACGGCGAGATGCCGGATCCCCGGTTCCTCCGGCAGGCCCTTCGGGACCGCGAACGACACGAGCACGCCGCCGCGCGACAACCGGAGGTCGTAGTGCAGGCGCCGCGCGTGGTGCTTGTGGATCATGAAGTACGGACGCTCGTCGGCCGACTCGCCGAGCGCACCCGCCGGCTCTGCCGTCACGTCGAAGCGCCGCTTCCTCTTGTACTCCTTCAGCGGTTCCTCCGGCGCGGACCCCGGGTTAGGCCCCGGGTTAGGCGCCGCCTCGAGCTTCGTCCGGTCGATCCCGAGCGCATCCATCGCCGCGTTGAGGTTCTGGCCTTTCTTGGAGCCGCCGGTGAGCACCGGTTCGAACAGATCGCCGACCGCCTCGAGGCGGCTCCAGATCGTGCGGATCGTGAAGTCGCCCGGCTCGACGTCCTCGTCGAGCTCCTCCCAGCGCAGCGGCGTCGACACCGGAGCGCCGGGCTTCGCGCGGACCGAGTACACAGAGCCGATGTTCCGGCCCTCCGACACCATCGCGTAGTCGAGGAACACCTTCCCCGAGCGCTTCGCGATCTCCCACTCCATCGTCGTGCCCTCGGGCCACGTCTTGTGGATCAACCGGCAGACCTTCTCCACGAACGCGCGGGCTTCGGCGTACGAGTGCGAACCGTCGAGCGGCACGTACACCTGCATCCCGGTCGCTCCGGATGTCTTCGGGTAACCCTTCAGCTCGAGCCGCTCCAACGCCACCTTCACCAGCGACGCCGTCCGCCGTACGGTCTCGAAGGCGATCGGCGGGAACGGATCAAGATCGAAGAACGCGTAGTCGGGGCGCTCGATCGAGTCGGCGCGCGAGTGGAGCGGATGCATCTCGAGGCACCCGAGGTTCGCCACGAAAAGCAACGACGCCGTGTTGTTGGCGAGCAGGAAGTCGATCGGGCGTTTGCTCGACAGGCCGACGACGTGCGCGCGTGGCATCCAATCGGGCGTGTGAGACGGCGCCTGCTTCTCGTAGAACTCCGGCCCGTCGATCCCATCCGGCATGCGCAACAGCGTCAGCGGCCGGTCGCGGAGGTGGGGGAGCAGGTACGGCGCGAGGTTGTAGTACGCCGAGAGAAGGTCGCCCTTCGTGTAGCCGTCCTTCGGCCAGTACGGCTTGTCGAGGTTCGACAACCGCACCTCGTGCCCGTCGAGCTCGGCGTACCAGTGCTGGCCGCGCTTCGTGGTTTCGAGCGCGTGCGGGAACGTGAGCCGGGGGCGGCGCGCGGACGGCACGGCTGAAAGACTACCCAGCCCGGAATCGCCACACGTGGTGTGACGCCTTTCACACCACGTCGGTGAGTTTTCACATTGAGCAACCGCCGGGCACCCGGCACCATCCCGATCAGACGCAGTGCACGGAGTAGGCGACCCGTGGAGGGCCGCCACGATGACTAGGGGGGAATCATGGGTCGCCGCGACCGGCGCCGGGAATCGGTGGACAAGATCGAGCTTCTCGGCCGCATCCCGCTCTTCTCGAGCAGCACCCGCGATGAGCTCTCGAAAGCCGCCGCGCTCTTCGACGAGGTCTCGCGTCCCGCCGGCACGGTCCTCGTCCGCGAAGGCGTGGCCGGGAACGAGTTCTTCGTCCTCGTCGAAGGATCCGTCACGGCGTCTGTTCACGGCGAGCGGCTCGCCACCCTGTCCGCCGGAGACTTCTTCGGCGAGATGTCGTTGCTCGAGCACGCACCGCGCGCCGCGACGATCACAGCAGACACCGACGTGACGCTCCTCGTCGCCGAGCCGCGCGGGTTCGCGGCGCTCTGGTCGACCGCGCCGGGCGTCGGCGTCCGCATGCTCCGGACGATGTCGAGCCGGCTGCGCAGCGTCGAAGCGGCCGCGCACAACTAGCAGCTTCGCGGTCGGGGGGCCGCCCTGGCGGTTCCCCGACCGTTAAACGTCGTCTCACCCGGCTGCTATCGTCCCCGGTTGAAAGGGGGCGGCTCGAACGAGCAGAACGGAGCGGCCGGAGCGATCCCTGCCACGCAGCCCGCGTCTCGCGTTCGAACGTTTCGCCGGCGTTCACGCCGCATCGAGCGCCGGTGATGCCCTCGTCGCCATCGCGCTCTCCGGCACGCTTTTCTTCTCGCTGTCCGCGGGGCAAGCCAAGTCGAAAGTCGCGCTCTACCTTCTGCTGACAATGGCGCCGTTCGCGGTGCTGTCGCCGATCATCGGCCCGTTCATCGATCGCCGGCGCGGCGCGCGGCGTCTCACGATCTTCCTCTCGTGCGCAGGACGTGGGGCGATCTGTCTCCTGGTGTCCTCGAGCGTCGGCTCCCTCGCCATCTACCCGGCGGCGTTCGCCATCCTCGTGCTCTCCAAGGCCTACGGGGTTGCCCGCGCGGCGATCGTTCCCTCGCTGGCGCCGGAGGGCCGGCCCCTCGTCACCGTCAACGCGCGTCTCGCCAAGATCGCCGTCGCGACCGGAACCGTCGCCGCCCTGCCCGGGATCATCCTGCTCAAGGTCGTGAGCGCCGGCGCCGTCATGCGGTTCGCGACCGTCGTGTTCGCGATCGGCGCCGTGTTGTCGCTCGCCCTTCCGAAACCCGAGCGCACCACCGGCGAGGACGAATTGGAGGAAGAGGCGATCCATGAGGCCTTCGCATCCCAACCGATCCGCCGCGCGGCCCTGGCCGCCGCCTCTTCGCGAGCGCTCGTCGGCTTCTTGCTGTTCCTTCTGGCTTTCGGACTCAAACGCGCGAACGAGGGCGATGCGGGATTCGGATTCGTGCTTCTCTGCGCGGGCATCGGGAGCTTCGTCGGCGCCGCGATCGTTCCCCGTCTGCGTCGTGGCACCAACGAGGAGTGGCTGATCGCGACCGCGCTCTTGCTCGGCGCCGGCGCATCGCTCATCGCTCAATCGAACTTCGGCCTCGATCTCGCCGCCGTCTTGGGTGGCGCGGTCGGTATCGTCGCGAGCGCCACGCGTCTCGGTTTCGAGGCGCTCGTCCAGCGCGAGGCCCCAGAGGCGGCGCGCGGTCGCGTCTTCGCGCGCTTCGAGACCCTCTTCCAGCTGGCCTGGGTGATCGGCGCGGCGCTGCCGACGGTTGCCCCCATCGGTATCCGCGGCGGACTGATCGCCGCGAGCGTTCTCTACCTGCTCACGGCCGTCGTTTTCATGCTGACACTGGGCCGCGAGGGCCGGGCCCGGCTCGGCTAGAATCCCGCGTTACCTTCTCCTGCAAGGGGTGCTGTTATGGCGAAGACGATCTGGAAAGGCGCCATCTCGTTCGGGCTCGTGACGATCCCGATCCGCGTCTACACGGCGACCGACGAGAAGAGCCTCAAGTTCAACCAGCTCCATGAGAAAGACCAAGGACGGATCAAGTACAAGCGCGTCTGCTCGGTGGACGGCGAAGAGGTTCCGTACGACGAGATCGTCAAGGGTTTCGAGTACGAGAAGGACCATTACGTCGTGCTCGCAGACGATGAGCTTGACCGCGGTATCCGGTCCAGCCGTGCGATCGACATCCTGAAGTTCGTCCCCGAGGACGAGATCGACGCGATCTACTGGAAGAACCCCTACTACCTCGTGCCGGAGCAGACGGGCGCGAAAGCCTACGCGCTTCTGCGCAAGGCGCTTGGCGAGGAAGGGTACGTCGCTCTCGCGAAGGTCTCGTTCCGCGACAAGGAACACCTCGCGACGTTGCGGCTCCGCGGCAACGTGTTCGTCCTCGAGACGATGTACTGGCCCGACGAGATCCGGCCCGCCGACTTCGAGGAGCTCGAGATCGACGAGGACGTGCGCCCGCAGGAGCTGAAGATGGCGCGCTCGCTGATCGAGAACATGACCGATCACTTCGACCCGGACGAATTCCACGACGAGTACCGCGAGCAGCTCGAAGAGGTCGTCCAGGCGAAGATCCAGGGCAAGGAGATCGCCGTCGTCGAGGAGACCGGCACCGCGACCGTCGTAGACCTGATGGAGGCCCTCAAGGCTTCGGTGGAGGGGAGCACCAAGCCGAAGCCGAAGGCCGCATCGGGCGGTGGCGGCGCGAAGAAGAAGACCGCCGCGAAGTCGACGGCCAAGAAGAAGAAGGCCGCGACGGGCTGACGCCGCGCAACGGATGAACCTCGCCTCGCTCTCCGAGTACAACGTCGCCACCTACGGCGAGTACGAGTCCACGATCTACGAAGGCCGTTCGTACACGAACGTGGAGCTGTTCGCGCGCTCCCGCCGGTTCGCGAACGCCCTCACGGGACTCGGCGTAGGCGTCGACGACCGCGTCGTCGTGATGCTGCCGAACTGCCCGGAGGTCGGGCAGTCCTACGGCGCGATCTTGCGCATCGGCGGCGTCGTCGTGCCGGTTCTCTTCCTGCTCGCGACCGAGGAGCTCGTGCACATCCTCCGCGACTCCGGCGCGAAAGCGATCATCACCAGCCCGGAGTTCGCGCCGAAGGCTCTCGACGCCGCGGAGGCGGTCGAGCCGCGCCCGCTGGTGATCGTCGTCGGGGGAAGGCCTGAAGGAACCGTCTCATTCGAGGTGATCGTCGACGCGGCGTCGCCGGACGCGCCGCTCGTCGACCGTGAGGCGTCCGACGCCGCGATGTTCATGTACACGTCGGGCACGACGGGACGGCCGAAGGGCGTCGTGCTGACGCATGGGAACCTGCTCCACCAGGCGGACGCGCTCCACGAGATCTCCGAGCTCGACCGGACGAAGCTGGGCCTGGGATGCATGCCGATGGCGCACGCCGCGGGCATGGTCGCCTGGGTCGCCGGCACGAAGATCGGCGGCCGCGCGATCGTGATGCGCTGGTTCGACCCGGACCTCTTCTGCAAGCTCGTCGAGGAGCACAAGGTCACCGGGACGGGGATCGTGCCGACGATGGCGGCGCTGTTGCTGAACCACCCCGCCAGCGACGCGCACGACCTGAGCTCGCTCGAGCAGGTCATCATGGGGGCCGCGCCGGTGCCGCCGGAGCTGATCAAAGCGTTCGAGGCGAAGACCGGAGCCTTGGTCCGCGTCGGCTACGGCCTGACCGAGGCGGCGCCGTTCCTCACGCTCGACCGTCCGTCGGCGCCGCGGAAAGAGGGCTCTGTCGGTCCGCCGATCCCCGGCGTGGAGCTCGCGATCTTCGACGACAACGATGCGTCCGTTCCGATTGGAGAGACGGGAGAGATCTGCGCGCGCGGGCCGAACGTCATGGCCGGGTACCACGGCATGCCCGAGGAGACCGCCAAGGTGTTGCGCGACGGCTGGCTCCACACCGGCGACATCGGGTATCTCGACGAGGACGGATACCTCTACGTGATCGACCGCGCGAAGGATCTGATCATCCGCGGCGGCTTCAACATCTTCCCGCACGACGTGGAAGAGGCTCTGCTCAGCCACCCCGCCGTCTCCGAGGTCGCCGTGGTCGGGATCCTGGACGCGGTGTACGGCGAGGAGGTCGAGGCGTTCGTGGTCAAGAAGCTCGGCGTCGACGTGACGGAGGACGAGCTCCTGGCCCACGCGCAGGAGCGCCTGGCGAAGTACAAGACGCCGAAGCGCGTCACGTTCCGGCCGGACCTTCCGAAGTCTCAGGTCGGGAAGGTTCTCAAACGGGTGTTGCGCGAGGAATCCGGCGCACCTTCCTAGAGCTGCGACGCACGGCGATCACGACCACGCACGTCAATGGAGCCGCCCACGATGCGAGCAGCGTCCACGATGTGACGGTAACGCCAACCGGCGGAGCGCTCCGGTAGCGTCCGGAGCGCGCCGCGGCGATCGCGCGGTCGAGGATCCGTGCGAGTGTTCGATCGATGGACTGCCACCCCCGTCGTGGACCCTCCCGCGCGTTGTGAAGAAGGGCGCCGGCCCCGGGGAAGTACTCGAAGGGTGGGGGAGCGATGATCTCGTTCCCGATGTCGATGTACATGGTCAGGCGGTACGGGCCGACCGCCGGGATCTTCGCCGGAGCTTCCGCGAAGCGGAGAGCTCCGTAATCGGCGTTGCTCGCCGAGATGAGGATCTCGCGGTTGAGGTCTCGGCCGGCGAGCCCTATCTGAACGAGGTCGCCTTTCGCGAGAGCCGGCGCCGTCGCGAGAATCAGAACCCAGGCAACGATTCCTGCGACGAGGGCGCCTCGGACGATCCCGCGCCGAGCATCCCACCCAGCGCCTGCGCGAAGTGGACCCCGCGGCTCTCGTCCTTGTGCTTGAAGTAGCAATAGACGTCGACGCCGTCCGCGAGCGCCTCGCCGATCTGCTTCGCCCACTCCACCAGCTCCTCGTCCTCGTACACAGTCTTCCGCAGCCGCAGGTACGCGAAATCCGTTGCCGTCCGCACGAACGAGCACGGGATCTCGTCCGTGTCTGCCACGCACCAAGCAACTTCGTGCGCGCGCAACAGGTCATACACCGCAGCGTCGTTCCAAGTTCCGTGCCGGAACTCGAAGGCATAGCGGTGGTCGCGAGGCAGCGACGCGAGGAACGTCTCCAGGCGCGGCAGGTCGGCCTTCATGTTCGGCGGGAGCTGGAAGAAGATCGCGCCGAGCCTGCGGCCGAGCGGCCCGCACGACGTCAGGAGCTCTTCCAGCGGCCCGGCCGCCCCGGGCGACAACCGGAACATGTGCGTGATCGCGCGGTGCGCCTTCAACGAGAAGACGAAATCCTCGGGCGTGTCGGCGATCCACTTCGCGAGGGTCTTCTCCGACGGGTTGTTCTGGAACGTGTAGTTGATCTCGACGCTCGAGAGCCGCCGGGCGTAGAACGCGAGCATCGCGTCGGCCTTGAGGTCCGGAGGGTAGAAGTCCCCCTTCCACTCCGGATACGCGAACCCGCTCGTCCCCAGATAGAGCTTTCCAGTCACGCAGGCAATCTATCTGCCCGAACGTCCATCGTCCTCCGGCTCCAAGCCCGACAGGATCAGAGGTTGACCAGACGAGCGATCGGAGGTTCCCTGATGACGACGCGACGGTTCGCGATGCTAATCATGACCGTCGGCCTACTCGCTGCGGTCGCGCTCGGGGTCACACCTCTCAGCTACCGGAGTCCCGAGGGCGTTCAGAAAGACGTCGGGTTCGTCGAATCACAGGTCGTCTCCTGCGGCAGGGCGTTCAAGCTCGACTACGAGTCGGCGCCTCCCGGCAGCAGCGATGAGTGCACCCCGGAAGTCGTGGGGCGATGGATCCTCATCATCATCTCCATCGGCGGCGCGGGTCTGCTCGCGGCAGGCGCGCTGGTCATACCCAAGGTCTTGCGACGAAATCCGAAACAGCACGTACGCGTGTAGTGTCCTCGTCGCGATGCCTCGACCGATCGTCGGCGTCACCGGCGGTGCGCTGACCGCCGAGCGCCAGTCCAAACAGCAGAAGCTCCGCGGCGCGCTGCATGCGGCGGGCTGCGTTCCGGTGCTGCTGCGACCCGAGGAGGGCCTCGCGACGCTCGACCGCGTGCACGGTTTGGTGCTTCCCGGCGGGGGAGACATCGACCCGCGCCGCTACGGCGCCGAACCGCGGGCCGAGATCCGCGACCCGGACCCAGAACGCGAGGAATTCGAGATCGCGCTTGCGAGGGAAGCCGTCGCCAAGAACGTGCCGGCCCTCGGGATCTGCCTCGGTTTACAGGTGATGACCGTCGCGCTCGGCGGGACGCTCGAGCAACACATCGAGGGCCACGAGGACACCACGCACGAGGTCCGGCTCGACCCGGCCAGCGCCCTCGCGCGCATCGTGGGAGCGACGACGATCACGACGAACTCGCGGCACCACCAAGCGCCCAAGGAAACGCCGGCGCTCCTGACCACCGCCGGCCGCGCTGCGGACGGAGTCGTCGAAGCCCTCGAGGGACCCGGCTTCACGATCGGTGTCGGCTGGCACCCCGAGACGATGAGCGACCACGCCTCCGAGCGGCTTTTGCGGGCTTTCGTCGACGCCGCCACGGCGAACGCGGTCCGGACCGGGCCATAGGAAATGGTGCCACCGGGCTATTCCGAGCGAACGCTCCCTCCGGCACGATGCATGTCGTGGACGTCCGACGCGGGACGTCCCCGAAAGTCCGGGCGCCTGTCCTCTGACGACGGAGGCGGCGTCCGTACTTCACACCTGCGGGGCGATGCGCACCGACCGCGGGCGCGGAGATGGGACAAAGCGAAGAGGCCGGTTTCCCGGCCTCTTCGTTACGTTCAGGGAACGGGTCCCTGGTTCAGCCCTGTACGGGCCTAACGTCGGTCGCCTGAGGGCCCTTCTTTCCCTGGGTCACCTCGAACTCGACCTGCTGGCCCTCGGCGAGCGACTTGAAGCCCTCTCCCGAGATCCCGGAGAAGTGGACGAAGACGTCCTCTCCTCCTTCGCGAGAGATGAAGCCGTAGCCCTTCTCGTCGCTGAACCACTTGACGGTCCCGCGCAAAACGTTCCCTCCTTCCGGTGCCGCGCGAAGCGGTCTCGTTGCGATGGGTCCGGCCCGGTAAGCAAAAGGACCGCGGATTCCCGCGGCCCCAACGTCTTGCGCTGAACCGTGAACCCCTTACGCCGGACAGTTTACCAAAGAGCCGTCGCCGGCAAACGGCGGTGTGTCATCGTGCGAGTCGTTCGATACCAACGTCTGAGAAGGGGAACGTGCGGAGGATCGCGACGGTCTCGCGTCGCGAAAGCAACCAGCCGTTGCGCTCCAACCAGAAGCGGCGGCAGCTGCGGCAGATGCAGATCGTAACTTTGCCCTGCGGCGTTTCGACGAGGCTTTCGAGAACCTCGCTGCTGCCCCGATGGGCGCACGGCGTGCGTACGTCGTCCATGTCTCTCCCCAGCAAACCACGGCCGCCGCGCCCCCAGGCTTGCCGGCCCCTCTGTGCGTTTTATCGGTCACCAATGGGAGCGGCTTAACCCGGCGAAGGTGGAAGTATCGGACGAAACCCGGCCGCTAGGAGCGCGGCAGGTGGGTGAGCCAGTCGGTGAGAGCGTCGAGCGCGCGGTCGTCGCGCCGCAACTGATGCCCGCCGTGCGGGATCCGCACGAGCTCCTTGGGCTCGCCGGCGGCGAGGAAGAGCCGTTCCGCGTGCGGGTAGCCGACGACGTCGTCCGAGTCGCCGTGCATGACCAGGACGGGCCGCGGCGCGAGCTTTCCGATCAGTTCCTCGGGCGCGTTGGCCGTGAACTCGTTCCACCAGGCGGCCAGATCCGGCGGGAACGCCGGATCGTGAACGATCCCCGTGTTGCGGAACGTCTGCACGAGCCGCTGCGGATCCTCGACGAGTCCGCCGAACGTGAACGACGCCGGCGCAGCCAGCGTCGCCACCGCCGCGACGTCCTCTCGCCGGGCCGCGACTCCGACTGCGATCGCGCCGCCGGCCGACGATCCGACGACAACGCGCGGAATGCCACCGATCTCCGCGTCGGAATCGATCGCCGTCAGCGCGGCGTCGAGGTCGCGCATCCAGCCGCCGATCGAGAACTCGCCCGGCCTGCCGCGCACGCCGCGGAAGTCGAACCAGAACCCGCCGAAGCCGCGCTCGGCCAACGCGCGCGCGAAGCCCTCATAGCCGGGATCGTCGCGGTCGCGCCGCTTCGATCCGGGGATGCCATGGCACAGCACTGTGAGGATCTGAGGGTCGTCGGGAACGATCGCTCGTCCCTCCAACGCGAGCCCATCCGGCCGGAAGACGATGCGCCGTTCCAGCATGTGGGTAGCCTACCCGACGGCATCTCGCTCCCAAGCCTACCCGACGGCATCTCGCTCCCAAGGAGGACAGTTGATGAACGCCTACCGCTTCACGCGCGGAAAGACGACGCTGTTCCGTCTGACGCACGGCGCGGATCTTCTCGATGAGCTCACCGCGGCCGCGACCGATGCGGGCGCCACGTCCGCAACGGTCGAGGTGATCGGCGCCGTGTCGAGCCTCGTGCTCGGCTACTACCACCAAGACCGCAAGGAGTACGAGTCACACACGTTCGACGGAGCATGGGAGATCGCATCCGCGATCGGCAACGTCTCGATCCTCGAAGACCAACCTTTCGTGCATCTGCACGTGGTCGCCTCCGGCGACGACGGCCGCTGCGTTGGAGGACACTTGATGCCGGGATGCTCGGTGTTCGCAGCCGAGGCCGCGATCACCACCCTGGAAGGCCACGCGTCGCCTGAGCGAGAGCTGGATGGCGCGACCGGTTTGAAGCTCTGGGGGTAAGGAACTCGGCCAATTCGATTTATTCGGGGGCAAGCTTCCCTCGCCGAACCTTAAGGGAGTATTTTTGACCCGCCGATGAAGCCGGATGAAGAGGGTCATCTCGATCCCCCGGGCGTCACCCGTCGCAGGTTCCTTGGGTACTTGATCGCGGGTCCGACGCTCGTCGTCGCCGCGCCCATACTCAACGCCTCGAAGGCGTTCGCCGCCGAAGGACCGGCCCCGTTCCCAACGTTCCAGCTCGTCGATCAGTACGACCTGAGCGACTTCATCGTCGACGCGACGAGACCTTTCGCGAATCTCATCACGGTCGAGGTGAACTCCGACGGCACCGTCTCGTTCGCGCTGCAT
>JBASRP010000404.1:0-2976 GCA_049273905.1 Actinomycetota bacterium | reverse complement strand
AGATCTATCTGCGCGCCGCGGACATCGCGAGCGCGGCGGAGATGCCGGCCGAGCTCGCGCACGCGGCGCTCGGGCTCGGCGGCGGTCTCGGTGGGTTCGAGGTGCGGCTCCTCGACGAACGCCAGCTCGATCTTCTGACGCGTGCCCTCGAGATGCTCCCTCCCGTGGATTCGGCGGTTCGCGCCTGGATCATGGCGAGGCTGTCGGTCGCGTCGAGCTACGCGCGATCGATCGAGGAGCGGACGCAGCTCAGCCGCGGCGCGATTGAGATGAGCCGCCGCATCGGCGACCGCGGCGCGCTCTCCTACGCTTTGGCGAGCCTCTGCGACGCCCTCGCGGGGCCCGATCACATCGACGAGCGTCTCGGCGCCGCGAACGAGATGCTCGACGTCGCCGCGCAGCCCGCGACGGGCACCGCTCGCTGTGGTGTCGAGTCGTGCGCCGTCTGCCTGTGCGAACCGGAATTCGCGCTCCTCGGCCGGCGCTTGCGGATCGTCGCGAACCTCGAGCGTGGCGACCTGGCGACCGTCGACGCGGATATCGAGTCGTACTCTCGTCTGGCGGAGCATCTGCGTCAGCCTCTGTATCTCTGGTACGTACCGCTTTTCCGAGGCATGCGCGCGATGATGCGCGGCGAGTTCGCGGATGCCGAGCGCCGGTTGGAAGAGACGTCTTCGATCGGGATGCGCACGTCGAGCGAGAACGCTTCCGTGCTCATCGCCGTGCAGCATGCGGGTCTGGCGTTCCAGCGAGGCGACTTCGCCGCGCTCGAGTCGGCGTGGCACTCGCTGACCGGCGGGTCAGACGAGATCGCGAAGCTGCCGGTCGTCGGTGCAGTGGACCTCGCGATCCGCGCTCTGTTCGGTGATCCGGCGTCTGCGGTTCCGGCTCTGCATGCGTGGTTGCGGCAAGGGGGAATGAGCACGCTCCCGGACGATTCGGAGTGGCTGACCACCCCCTTCTACCTCGCGTTGGGCGCGATCCGATGCGGAGACGCCGAGACGGCGCAACACCTCTACGAGGGGCTCGCACCGCACGACGGTCGCTTGGCGGTGGACGGCATCGCCGCGCACACCATCGGACCGATCGCGCTCATCCTCGGGCAGCTGGCTGCGTTCCTCGGCCGCACCGAGGACGCTGAGCGTCACTTCCAGGCGGCGATCGCCCGTCACGTAGCCGACGGTTGCGTACTCTTCGCGGCTCGTAGCCGCGTCGAGTTCGCCGGCATGCTCGAAAAGACCGCAGATCCGCGGACGGAGTTGCGCGACGAGCTTGCGCGCGCGGCGGCGACGACGTTCGAGGCGTGCGGGCTCGACGCCGAGGCGGCCCAAGCTGAGGCTCTCTTGGAGCCCGAACGCGACGAGCGCATGCCGGAGGGCGAGGCGGTGTTCCGGCGGGAGGGCGAGTTCTGGACGATCGCGTTCGACGGCGTCGTCGCGAGGCTCAAGGATTCGAAAGGCTTGCGTGACATCGCGGCGCTACTCGCGCAACCGGGTCGCGAGATCGCGGCACTCGACCTCGCCAGTCCGGACGCCGCCGCGCTCAAAGGACAGGGCGACGCCGGCGAGGTTCTCGACGATCGCGCGCGCGCCGCGTACAAGGCGCGGATCACCGAACTGCAGGCGGAGATCGACGATCCCGACGGCGATCCTGCGTCGCGGGACCGTGCGCAGGATGAGCTCGACGCTCTTACCGAGCAGCTGGCGAGCGCGTACGGGCTCGGCGGACGGGCGCGCAAGACCGGCGACGCGGCGGAGCGCGCGCGCAAGGCCGTGACCGAGCGGATCCGCGACGCCATCGCGAAGCTGGCGCGCGAAAACCCGGCGCTCGGGCGCCATCTCAAAGCCTCGCTCCGCACGGGCTCGTTCTGCTCGTACGCCCCCGAACGCCCCGTGACCTGGGCTTTCTGACCGCAGACCGCTCCTGGCATCGCCACTTCCGTCCTGGCGCCCAACGGGTGAGAGCCCCACACGGGGGCGACAAGGGGAGGGAACCATGACCACCCAGACGCTGGACGAGGAGAAGGTCGGCGCGTTCTGCGGGCGGCTCTTCAACGCGGCCATCGACACCTTCGAGGTCGCGAGCGTGTACTTCGGCGAGAAGCTCGGGATCTACGACGCGCTGGTCGAGATCGGTCCGGTCACGGCGCAGAAGCTCGCCGCGCACCTGAGTCTGTCCGACCGTTACGTGTCCGAGTGGCTCACGCAGCAAGCGATCGCCGGCTTCATCGACGTCGAGAACGGCGGCGGCGACGCGTCGACGCGTCGCTACTCGATCTCGCCGGAACACGCGGTCGTGCTTACCAACAAGACGTCGACCGAGTATCTCGGAATGATCGGCAAGTTCGTCGAGGCCGTCGGTCGTGTCATGCCAGCGCTGCTCGAAGGTTTCAAGACGGGCAAGGGTGTTCCGTACTCGGCGTACGGACCCGAGGCCGTCGAGGGGCAGGCCGCGCTCACCCTGCCCGGCTACATCCATTCACTTGTGCAGGACTGGGTGCCGTCGATCCCGGGCCTGAAGGAGAAGCTTGAGGCCGGCGCGCGCGTCGCCGAGCTCGCGTCGGGCGCCGGCATCGCCGCCATCCGGCTCGCCAAGGCGTTCCCGACGATCACCATCGACGGGTTCGACCTCGACGAGGCGTCGGTCGCGATCGCACGCAAGAACGCCGAAGAGGCCGGCGTGGCAGACCGCGTCACGTTCACTGTGCAGGACATCCGCGACCCGAAGCTGTCCGGCGAGTACGACGTCGTCACGGTCTTCGAAGCGGTCCATGACATGGGCGACCCCACCGCGACGCTGGCGACGATCAAGCGACTGTTGGGGCCCGGCGGCATCGCGATCGTTGTCGACGAGAAGGTGCAGGATGAATTCACCGCGCCCGCCGACGAGATCGAACGTTTCATGGCGGCGTCCAGCGTCCTCTGGTGCCTGCCCCAAGGGCTTGCCGACGGCCCGAATGCGCACGGCACGCTGATG
>JBASRP010000397.1:0-4293 GCA_049273905.1 Actinomycetota bacterium | reverse complement strand
CCCCGGCACGGTCTTCGTCGGCGACTCGACGCATCGCGCGACCGAAGCGTCCGTCGTGTACGAGGACGCCGGCGTCCACGAGATGAAGGGCAAGGCCGAGCCGGCGCAGCTCTGGCGCGCGACCCGCGTCGTCGCGGGACGCGGCGGCAATCAGAAGTCGACGCACCTCGAAGCGCCGTTCGTCGGACGCGACCGCGAGCTCCGCATGATGAAGGACCTCATGCACGCATCGGCCGAGGATCGCCGCGCGCATCTGGTCTCGGTCACCGGCATCGCCGGGATCGGCAAGTCGCGTCTGGTGTGGGAGTTCGAGAAGTACGTCGACGGATTGGCGGCGACGTACCGCTGGCATCGCGGGCGCTGCCTCGCGTACGGCGAAGGCGTGACGTACTGGGCGCTCGCCGAGATGGTGCGCATGCGCGCCGGGATCGTCGAGGGCGAGGACCAAGCGTCCGCGCTCGAGAAGCTCGGCGCCTCGATCGCGAAGTACGTCGAGGCCCCCGACGAACGCGAGTGGATCACGCCGCGCCTTGCGCACCTGCTCGGCCTCGAGGAACGCACCGCGCGCGACGCGGAAGACCTATTCAGCGCGTGGCGCCTGTTCTTCGAGCGGATCTCGGCCGAGGCGCCGGTGATCCTGGTCTTCGAGGACATGCAATGGGCCGACCGGTCGCTCGTCGACTTCGTCGACTACTTGATGAACTGGTCGAAGAACCACCCGATCTTCGTCGTCGTCCACGCGCGGCCGGAGTTCCTCGACCGTCATCCCGGCTGGGGGCAAGCGCGGCGCGGCTCGACGGCGATCTACCTCGAGCCCCTGCGGACCGACGAGATGGACCAGTTGCTCGCCGGGCTCGTGCCCGGGCTGCCGGCGGCGCTGCGCGCGAAAATCCTCGATCGTGCGGCGGGCGTGCCGCTGTACGCCGTCGAGACGGTGCGCATGCTGCTGGACCGCGGGCTGCTCGTGCAAGAAGGCGCGACCTACACGCCGGTCGGCGCCGTCGAAGACCTTCAGGTCCCCGAGACGCTGCAAGCGCTCATCGCCGCGCGCCTCGATGGACTCGAGCCGGCCGAACGCAAGCTGCTGCAGGACGCCGCCGTCGTGGGCAAGACGTTCACGAAGTCGGCCCTGGTCGCGATCACCGGCCTGGCCGACGCGGATCTCGAGCAGCTGCTGGCGTCGCTGCTGCGCAAGGAGCTGCTGTCGATCCAGGCCGACCCGCGCTCGCCGGAGCGCGGGCAGTACGGCTTCCTGCAAGACCTCGTGCGGCGCGTCGCGTATGACACGTTGTCGAAGAAGGATCGCAAGGTGCGTCACCTCGCCGCCGCCGTGTGGCTCGAGGAAGGCTGGGGCGCGGACGACGAAGAGATCGTCGAGGTCGTCGCGTCGCACTACATCGAGGCGCTGCAAGCGGCTCCCGACGCGCCCGACGCGCCGCAGATCAAGGCGAAGGTGCTCGAGGCACTCGACCTGGCCGGCCGGCGCGCCGCGTCGCTCGCCGCGGGCGAAGAGGCGCTCCGGTACTACGAGCGCGCGATCGAGATCGCGGACGACCCGGTCCGCCGGGCCGAGCTGCACGAGCGTGCCGGATGGATGGCGCGCCTGTCGGCGCGGGACGAGCAGTCGGCCAAGCACTACGACGCCGCCGTCCGGTTGTTCAAAGAGGCCGGCCAGACGCATCCGGCCGCGCGCGTTTCGGCCGCCCACGCGATGGTGATCCGCCTGCAGGGGCGCGGCGCGGAGGCGATCGTGCGGATGGAAGCGGCCCTCGAAGTGATGTCGGCGGAGGAGCCCGATCAGGATCTGGCGACGCTGGAGGCGGAGCTGAGCCGGGCGCTGTACTTCGGGGGCCGGTTCTCCGAGGCGATGCCGCACGTCGAGCGCGCGCTCGAGATCGCGGAGGCGCAGCAGCTCCCTGCGAATCTCGCGGAGGGGCTCACAACGAAAGCGATGATCCTGCAGACGGTGCGCAGGCCGGAGGAGGCTCTCGTGCTTCTGCAGCACGCCCTGAAGGTTGCGCTCGACAACGACCTAACCGATACAGCGCTCCGTTGCTACAACAACCTCGGCGCCACGATGAACGATCTAGACCGCCACGACGAAGAACTTGCGATGGCGCAGAGGATGGTCGAATTGGCACGCAAGGTCGGGAACCGGCACTGGGAGCGTCAGGGCCTGGGGGCAATTGCCGGCGCCAAGATGTTTCTCGGCGACTGGGACGCGGCGCTCGCCGACGTCGAGGAGCTCCTCGGCGCCGATCGTTCAGAGGAAACGCGGAGCATGGTGTTCCTGACCGAGCTCACCGTAATCGGGGCTGTATACGTGCATCGAGGGGACATGGAGGCAGCCAGGAATTGGCTCGCGCTCCTCGACCCGCTCAAAGACTCAACCGGTGCCATGGATCTCAGCTCCTACAAGGAATGCGAGGCGTGGGTCCTGTTCGGGGAAGGCCGGTACGCCGACGCCGTCGCCACGGCGACGGCCGGGGCCGAGAACTCGCGCGCGGTTGGATTCCGGAACCCGGCGATGAAGTACAACGTCGTGGCGCTGATCGAAGCGGCGCTCGCCGGGGGTGATCTCGAGACGGCGGAGCGTTGGATAGTGGAGATCGAGGCGCTTCCCCCGGTCGATCGGTCTCCACACCTCGTAACGCTGGCGGAGCGCGTCAGGGCGCTGCTGGCGATCGCACGAGGGACCGAAGAGGACGTCGAGACGAGATTCCTGAAGGCGGTCGACGGATTCCGCGCGGTGAAGATGGCATTCTGGATCGCCGTGACGTCGCTGGACCTCGGCTCGTGGCTGGTGTCGCAAGGACGTGAGCCGGATGCGAAGCCGGTGCTCGACGAAGCGGCGGAGATCTTCGGGGCGTTGCGGGCCGGGCCGTGGCTGGAGCGAGTCGAGCAGGTGTACGCGGGGAACGGTCGGGCAGCCTCGGCGGGAAGGGCTTAGCGGATCGCGTCGAGCTTCTGGCGGATGATGAACTCGCGCAGAGCTGCGGGTATTCCGATGGGCGATTCCGTCGATGTTGAACCGGCGACAACCGCGCTAAGAATCTTGTCGGTAAGGCACCGGTTTTTCAGCCACGCGCGTCGGTTGGGTCAGCGCCGGCTCTTCCATCCGGCTGCGGATGAAGCGCTCAGTGTCCCGGTCCATGAAGTGGACGTAGCAACCCTTCAAGCCGCGACTCAACAGCACGCGATAGGTGTTCTTCACCAGATCTAAGAACTGTTCCTTGGAGCGCTTTACTACTGTGTCTGCTGACTTCGTTTTGTCGCCGATCCAGCTCATCGACTCGAAGTCGTAACGGAGATCCGGACCCCATATGACGCCCATGTAGTCCAATTCGAAGCCTTGGATGTTGTAGACGCATCCGATCTGGTCGATTCCTCGCGGATCCGTGGCCCAAAGCGCTGCCGAGGGGATTCCAGGCGCCAGGCGCCAGTTGCCAGGCTTCGCGTCCCATGGCCGCTTGTACGCTCCGATCACGACATCATCGACAAGGGTTCCGTCTTCTCGCGGCGGGGACCACGGCCAACAAAAGCCTGCGGAAACACGAGCAGTGAACCCCTCTGCAGCGCGCCTTCGTATCATCTCTTCAAGTCTTTCAGGCGATTGAACTATTTGGACGTCGAAGTTGTCTGCGCCGTCCCAGATGACGTTCGCCGTCCTCCTTATTCCGAGGGTGTTATCGATCCAGTTCACGAATCCATCTGAGCCGGCGCAACGAAACTGGACCTCGAGCTCGTACTCGGTCAGCTTCGCATTCACCTCGGTCGCGTGCTGCCGGATGTGCTCGGTTGACCCGATCTCATCCGGCCTCACCACTTGGCGGTCGTCGATGAAGAAAACGCCCACCTTCGCGGCGTCAAGAAGCTCACGGATCTGAGGAGTATCGGTGCGGTGTTCCTTCTTCGTGTAGCGGCTCGAACTCGTCTTCCTGATGCGATGCGATTCGTCACATAGAAGAACGTCGACTTCATTGAACTCGGCCCGCGTGTAGCTATTGAAGTACTTGAATGTTGCCCGAGACCTAGACCCAACAATGTCCCAGAGGGTCTCAGTAAACGCCTTAGAACCTGTCGCGTAGTGGGTGTTGAGGCCTTCCCGAAGAAGGTCTGCCATCAAGTTGATAGCGAGCACAGACTTCCCCGTACCGGGACCGCCGTGAACGATTACGACCTGTTTCTGTCGCCCGAAGAGCGCCGACCTAACGGTGGCCATAATGCTTTCGAACACGACGAGTTGTTCGTCAAGAAGGACCCAGGGCGACTGAGCTTTGATCGTTTCCGCAA
>JBASRP010000395.1:0-1514 GCA_049273905.1 Actinomycetota bacterium | reverse complement strand
GATCTCGAGATCCCGCAACGCGATCTGCATGCCCGACCCGAGCTCGGTGAACTGGCTGATCGCGGCGAGCCGCTGGTGCGACGCCTCGGTGAGCGAGCGTTCCGGCGGGAAGAAGAAGTACGCGTACGCGCGCTCGCGCGAGCGCCCGACGCGGCCGCGCAACTGGTACAGCTGGGCGAGACCGAGCCGATCGGCGCGATCGACGATCAACGTGTTCGCCGTGGGGATGTCGAGGCCCGACTCGATGATCGTCGTCGTCACCAACACGTCGTAGTTCTTGTCCCAGAAATCGAGCATGACTCTCTCGAGCTGCCGCTCGTTCATCTGCCCGTGCGCGACGCCGATGCGTGCCTCGGGAACCAGCTTCCGCAGGCGCGACGTCACCGCCTCGATCCCGTGCACGCGGTCGTGGACGTAGAAGACTTGACCTTCGCGCAGCATCTCGCGCCGCACGGCGGCGCCGAGCGACGCTTCGTCGTGCGGTCCGACGAACGTGAGGACCGGGTGACGATCTTCGGGCGGCGTGTCGACGACCGACAGATCGCGGATGCCGGACAGCGACATCTCCAGTGTGCGCGGGATCGGCGTCGCCGTCAGAGTCAGCACGTCGACGTTCGTCTTGAGCTTCTTCAGCCCTTCCTTGTGCTGCACGCCGAAGCGCTGCTCCTCGTCGACCACGACGAGCCCGAGGTCCGCGAACGCGACGTCCTTCTGCAGCAGCCGGTGTGTGCCGATGACGACGTCGACCTTGCCGGCCGCGATCTCTTCCAAGACGCGCACTTGCTCCTTCGTGCCCACGAAACGCGACAGCACCGCGACGCGCACGGGGAAGGGTGCGAATCGCTCGGAGAAAGTCGCGAAGTGTTGCTGCGCAAGCAGGGTCGTCGGCACCAGTACCGCGACCTGCTTGCCGTCGAGCACCGCCTTGAACGCCGCGCGAAGCGCGATCTCGGTTTTGCCATAGCCGACGTCGCCGCAGATAAGCCGGTCCATCGGAACCGCGCGTTCCATGTCGGCCTTGACCTCATCGATGGCCGAGAGCTGGTCGCGCGTCTCCATGTACGGGAACGCGTCCTCCAGCTCGCGCTGCCACGGCTGGTCCATCGAGAACGCGTAGCCGGTCGCGTGCGAGCGCGCCGCGTAGAGCTTGACCAGCTCCCCCGCGATGTCGCGGACCGCTTTCTTGACGCGGGCCTTCTGCCGGTTCCATTCGTTGCCACCGAGGCGATGGAGCTTCGGATCCTCGCCGCCGATGTAGCGCGACACGAGGTCGAGCTGATCGGCCGGCACGTACAGCCTGTCGCCCTGTGCGTACTCGAGGACGAGGTAATCGGCCTTCGACTCGCCGATCTCGCGCGTCTCCATCCCGAGGTAGCGCCCGACGCCGTGCACGACGTGCACGGCCATGTCGCCGGGCTCGACTTCCAGGCTCGTGACGCGCCGGCGTTGAGCGCGCGGCTCGCGGTGCGGGCGGCGCTTGCCGAACAGGTCGCTCTCGCCGAGCAACGCGACGC